>JAHEZH010000296.1 GCA_023251155.1 Flammeovirgaceae bacterium
AGAATACATGGAAGTAATCTTTTCCGGCATAGATTCCGGCAGCATCTATTTTCTTTTCACCGCTGGAGAGATTGAATTTATCAAACCAATAGGGTGGAGTCGCTACGGTGGCATAATCTACTTCCGGTATTTTCTCCGCCAGTTCTTCGGATAATAATCCGGGTGTCGATGTCGTCACCCGAATACTGGATGCCGCGTTGTGCTGGCTCTCCAACACCTGCAGCAGGCGGTCATCGTTCTTAAAAAACTTGTCCACCTGCATTTCATCATTCACCCACAGGTAGATGAGTAACGTACAGGCCAACCCGGTTGATAACCCGATCAGGTTAATGAAGAACGAGCTTTTGAATCGCTTAAAGTTGCGGAAGATGATGAGAAAATGATGACGGAGCATAAAGGCAATACATTAAGTGAACGAACTATGTCAGGCAGGGTATTCAGTCTTTGTGCCATAATCAAAATCATTCATTTCCATTCAATAAAGCCACATTTACCCGATTGGAAGACACGTAATGACCACCGGTAGAACATCCGGCTGTCCAAAAATGGGCAGTTGATGTGATTTTAATTTATCCTGTCAATATATTTAGAGCTCCATAACATTACAATCGCGCATGGCTAAAACTTCAGGTAAGATTTTATTGGTAGATGATGATGATCTTGTACTCTTATCGGTAAAGCTTTTACTGGAACCTCATTTCACTTCCGTGAAAACAGTAAATAATCCGGAACGCATTCCCTCCTGCTTCGATCGCGAACAATTTGATGTGGTGGTACTGGATATGAATTTCAGGCATGGAGATACATCGGGCAACCAGGGACTATTCTGGCTGAGAAAAATTCTTTCGCTTAGTCCGGATACGCAAGTGATCCTAATGACGGCTTACGCGGATATCCATGTAGCCGTAGAGTCCATCAAAGAAGGTGCATTGGATTTTATTGTGAAGCCCTGGCAAAATGAAAAGTTACTTTCTACTGTCAAGGCTGCCAACCTGGTGAGCCAGGAAAAAAGGAAAGTAAAGCAATTGAGGTCGCAGCAGAAGACCTTGGTGGCTGCGCTGGATCAACGCTATGAACCACTCATCGGAAACTCGGATGCGATTTTATCCATTCGCAAAACGATAGAAAAAGTAGCCCCCACCGAAGCGGAAGTTTTATTACTGGGACAAAACGGAACCGGAAAAGAGGTAATCGCACGAGAGATACATCGCCACTCAAAAAGAGCCGAAGGAATTTTCATGACCGTAGATGTGGGGTCACTGAGCGAGACATTATTTGAAAGTGAATTGTTCGGTCATCGTAAAGGCGCTTTCACCGATGCCAAAGAGGACCGTATTGGCCGATTTGAATCGGCTGCAGGAGGTACGATATTACTGGATGAGATTGGCAATCTTTCCCTTCCGCTACAGGCTAAACTACTCACCGTATTGCAACACAAAAAGGTAACACGACTGGGGACAAACGAATCCATTGACCTGGATGTACGAATTATCTGCGCTACCAACTGTAATCTCCACAGCATGGTGAAAGAAGGCAAGTTCAGGGAAGACTTATTGTATCGTATCAATACCGTGGAAATTCTGATTGCCCCTCTATCAGAGAGGGCGGATGATATTCCACTCATCGCGAATCATTTTCTTAAAAAATTCAGTCACAAATACCAGAAGCCTTATCTGACTCTCCCTGACAGCACCCTGGCACAGATTAAAAAATTCAAATGGCCGGGCAACATCCGTGAATTGCAACACGCCATCGAAAGAGCTGTCATTCTGTGTGAAGACCAGCAGATATTACCGGAAGATTTCAAGTCGTCTCAAAAACAAACTCCTGATGAACCGGAATTGAATCATTTCAACCTGGAAAAATTGGAGGCCTGGGCCATACGCAAAGCCATTGCAAAACATGGCGGCAACATCAGTCATGCGGCCGAAGAGCTGGGATTATCACGGGGGGCATTGTATCGCAGAATAGGAACGTATGGTATTTAAGAATTTTCGCTTCAATATCATTCTGCGGGTGTTGCTGCTCTTCGGAGGCACCACTCTTTTTGCGTGGTGTAGTGTAAATGGCTATCCCCTGCGCTGTGTTTACATTGCCACAGGAGTTCTTGTTCTTTTAATTGAATTGATCTGGTACCTGGAACGCTTCAATCGTGATGTAAAAAATTTCATGAGCGGCTTATTGCAGCGTGACTTCACCACGCGCTATCAGTCCTTGGGCCAGGGGAATAACTATGATGAACTATTTGAAATACTCAATCGCATTTCGGACGAGTTCAAAAAAATAAGTACTGAAAAGGAAATACAGCACCGCTACCTGGAAGTACTGGTAGAGCATTTGCGCATCGGCATTATCAGTATCGATGCAAATGAAAAGGTCCATTTGGCCAATCAGGCATTGAAAGATCTGCTTCAGAAAAATATCATCACCCATCTTCATTCCTTCCAGACATTAGACCCCTCATTCATTTCTACGCTGAAAGAAATCCGCAGCGGAGAAACCCGGTTGGTCAAACTAAAAGTGAACAACGAATTGCTGCAGCTTTCCATCCATGCGTCAGAGTTTAAGCTGGAAGAAAAATATTACAAACTCATTTCCATGCAAAACATTCGCAATGAACTGGATATTCGTGAGATGGAAGCCTGGCAAAAACTGATACGCGTGCTGAGTCATGAGATTATGAATTCGGTAGCTCCCATCATATCCCTGAGTTCGACACTTCACGGATTGGTAGCGCAGAGCAGCAAATCATTACGTAGCGAAGACGAAACCTTATACAACAGCCTGGATAAAGGACTTGAGGCCATCAAAACCCGGAGCGAAGGGCTATCTCATTTCACCCAGACCTATCGCAAGCTGACGGGCGTACCACAGTTGGTATTGAAAGAAGTCAACCTGAAGGACATCCTCGGCCGAGTGACGATGCTGATGCAATCCAGACTAAGTGAAAGCAATGTTCACCTCTCCATTACCAATGCCGATGTTCCGTTAATAGCCGACCCTGAACTGATGGAACACGTATTGATTAACCTCATCATCAATGCCATTGAAGCGGCCGATAAAGAACACGCTTTCATTCGCATTTATAGCTCCAGAAATCAAAAAGGAAATGTCTTGATTCACATTAAAGACAATGGATCAGGCATGGACGAAAGCACGATGGAGAAAATATTTATTCCGTTCTTCACTACAAAAAAATACGGATCAGGCATTGGCCTTGCCTTGAGCAAACAGATCCTCCAGCTCCACCATGCAGACATTCACCTGAGCAGCGAACCCGACAAGGGCACTGAGTTTGTTATTGTTTTATAAAATTTTGTTGCGTGTTATCCGACTATGTCGTTAGCAGACTCAAAAGATAAAATCCTTATCTGCCACTCGATGGAAATGGGAACTGTTTTTTGGTCCAAAAATCTTCCCTTAAAAGAAATAAGCATGAAATGAGGTGACTTCAACCGATTTAGAACTCTAAAAAATAAAGTGCATCTATACACAACCACGTTCAATAATGCAAGGCGCAATTAGGTTATTAGCTGAAAAAAATGTACTTTTGCGTAAAATATTAGCAGAAATCACCTCAGTTAGCAAATTAATGCTCTTTTTAAGCATCCCTGCATTTAAAATAGGCGTACCTAAACCTAATTTAGCTGACAACGAGCGTTATTAACCATTGGTCATGGCCAGGCGCCAATTCAACCAGTTAATAACAAAAACTGTTAAAAATGGATTAAATTGACCAAATAGCTGTTATGAGTCTCAGAGGGAGCTCAGGAGCAAGTATTTAAAACAGTTTTGCCAGAGGAACTGTTAAAATTGAAACGGAAATGCTTTGGCTACGTAATAATGAACGACAACATAATTAATACATACAAAAATGAAAGAAGGAACAATTAAGTTTTTTAATAAAGAGAAGGGATTCGGATTTATTAAACCTAGTGATTCCAGCGAAGATGTATTTGTACATCAAAGCGGCTTGCTCGGTGAGGTACGCGAGAATGACAAAGTACGTTTTGAAGTAGAACGTGGAAAAAAAGGCTTGAATGCCGTTAAGGTAGAAGTAATCCATTAAGGATTCTTTTCCCGTGGGAACCGGATCACCAAAAATCCAGTTCATCACTCAGTAAACAGTAACTAATATTCCACTTTTAACTTATTCTGGACTTAATAATAAACGATGAGACAGTTAAAGATCAGCAAACAAATAACGAACCGCGAAAGTCAGTCGCTGGAAAAATATTTTCAGGAAATCGGGAAAGTAAGCCTTATTACCTCTGAAGAAGAAGTGCAGTTGGCCAAAAGAATCCGTGAAGGAGATCAGGTAGCATTGGAAAGATTAGCGAAAGCCAATCTTCGTTTCGTTGTATCTGTTGCTAAACAATATCAAAACAGCGGTCTTACCCTTGGTGACCTCATCAACGAAGGCAATGTAGGCTTGATTAAAGCAGCCAGCCGTTTCGATGAAACCAGAGGTTTTAAATTTATCTCGTATGCCGTCTTCTGCTTGAAAAAAAAAA
>JAHEZH010000297.1 GCA_023251155.1 Flammeovirgaceae bacterium
CAGGATATGAAGGAAATTTCCGCAATTATAAAAGTATGTACTACGTGGAGTGATTTAAAAAGTGAAGTGAAACGCTTTCTGAAAAAACGTAAAAATTGAAAAATATTTCAATAATAATGCTACTCTCATTTTAAGGGAAAAATCATTGAACCCGGCTGACCGCTAGGAATATCACTGGACTCGCTTTTCCTAACTGCCTAGATATTTATAAATTACAATTCAATACAGTCTTTTATTTTTTCAATCAAAGGCCCATTCTATAATGCCCTTAATTGTTTTGGATATGAGTTGGAAAAATCAGTGGACTATCCCGGAAAAATCAAAGGCCTTTTACAAATGTTGGTTCGGTTAATTAAAAGCGTGTATTGGGCCTTTTCAGTGTGATGAGCCAAAATCCTAGAAGACATGTATAAAAAACTGCTTTTTCAGTCGTTGATACTGGTTATCTGAAAATGTGCTTTTATTCTGATTATTAGAGGATAATTGATTTTGAAAATGTGCTGCGAAATCATCTGATTTAGAAGAAAATACATGCTTTTATATTGAATTGTCCCGAATAATTAAGCGTGAATTAAAGACTAAATCCCAAGTATTGTCCCGAATAAATCCCGATTAACGCTTACCCCTAAGCTTCTGTTGGTCAAAAAATCCAAAAGATTGATATCTGAGTGAGCTTGGTGTTTTCTACGATGAAATTTTCATACTATGAAATGACGATAATGCCTTGGATACTTTCACTATATCTCCAGATGTAAAACTATCTGGGCGGCTTACTATGTCAAATGCTTGTAAAATGGTCCTGCGTGAGATGTAAATAAATCAAATGCTGCAATCGAGGATAGCATGTTTGATTTGTATTTCTGCATCAGAAAGTTGCTTCGCCTGTTTTTCAAACTTGATGTTGAATTTTTTAAAACCTCCGATTCTCTTTGGTTCTTTCAGGTGATTGCAGTAGTACCATCCGATCAGATAAATACCGCTGGCACTACGGTGTTTCTTCAAGTACCGGTTTTTGAGCTGTGTTTCCATGGCATAATCGACATCCGGATGGTAGCAGCGCTTGCTTTCAATTACCACAGATATAATTTCCTTTTTGTCACCGACTTCTCTCGTAGCCTGGACATAAATATCAGTTCGTTCGCCATCTTTCTTACCCGTACTTTTCCTGATCTCAACTTCACGATTCACGATGATGCCACGTTCGTAAAGATCATAGTATAGGTGCATCTTGACAAAATCTGATAACGTGTTCTCATCTTTAGGAGTACGTTTTGGTTTTTTCAACGTAGCATCCCATAAGAAGTGCGCAGTTGCATTCTCGCCCTGTAACTTTT
This sequence comes from Flammeovirgaceae bacterium, assembly GCA_023251155.1. Lineage (GTDB taxonomy): Bacteria > Bacteroidota > Bacteroidia > Cytophagales > Cyclobacteriaceae > ELB16-189. Next base: position 1,335 of record JAHEZH010000297.1, read on the forward strand.
TTTCCAGCCGATGGAGTGATTCCAAAATAATCTCAGACAGTTCGCGGTCACTTCTGATCAGACGCTTTTCCTGATGGTGTAACAATTCTCTTAGTTCCTGCACAGTGACAGGCTCCCAAGTATTCCTGCGCATCGACTCCCTGGCTTTTGTGACCCAGTACATTAGGTCTTCGTCTTTTGGTAATTCGCTCGAGATTTTTCTGAGCGCCTGAACCGCGTCGGTCGAACCGTTATCAATTAAACTTCTAACCATATTGCTCTTAAAATAATAGAGGTCCTGGCTGTCTGCAGGCCTGAATCCACCTTGCCTTGGAAAATCTAAGCCAGGATAGTTCACGAGCACCCACTTTAATAATTCAGCTTTAATGCTATTTGCCTTGCGATATATTTTTGATTCCTTTCCAAAGGTGTCTTTTGCTAGTGTTCGAGCGATAACGCCATGTCCCTTTTCTTTATGTTTATTAAAGAGTTTCCAATAGTCAAACCATGTTTTACCTGTTGCATGTTCCAGAATATAACTCAGGACAAGTTCGGTATCGGATTTGCGCTCTGGTGAAATTTTTTCGGTGAGATAGGGATTCACGATGGTCTGTACAACCTCGATGGAGATTTCCGGCTGTCGTTCGAAAAGCAGTTCACCAATAAAATCTTTTCCTATTATGGTACTGTCAATCAACAGAGACCAGGCGGCTTTTGCAAAATTAGTATCAAGCAGGAATTTTATTTTATGAAGAGAGTAAATTCCGATGTCGTGCGTGGATGATGTCGTTTCACGGAACTGTTGAATGACAAAATCAATTGCGGCCTGTCGGTCCAATTCGTAAACTTTCATCACGAAATGCTTTTGGTCTTTGTTTAAATCATTTTCACTGTTGACCAGACTTGAGTACAGAATAACATACGTCCACGTTCTCCAGAAACTATCTCCATACTGTTCAACCAATTTATTGTTCCTTGTTTTTAGATAAAGAATGGCTTTGTAACCGGTCAGGTCAAGCCGATCAAATTTATTGGTTGGCACATAGGCACTCAGATAAGATGCCGCACCCTCTTCAAGCGCTTGTTCGTTCAACGCACCGAAGTTTCCCCAGTACCGAGACTTGGTAATGTCAAATTCAAAGTCTGCAACCAAACCCGTGACAAGTCTCCACCACGTGTCTGCTTTGCCGGTTTTTAGGGATACTAACATTTCGTTAAGAGCCTTAAGGTCCGCGTTGAGATTTCTCTTTTCTCTTTTCTCATGTCTACGAACTTCAGGTTTCTGTAATGAATTGCGCAGTGATTGGGCCAGATCTGAGTCTATTTCAATTGCATCTGTTAGGTAAGAGACTGACTTATTGATTTTCAGTGATGTTGCCAGTTCAAGCAGTTCATCAGCCATACGTGCATTCCCTATTTCGTGGATATGTTCAAGCAGATGAATGATGATCGTTCGTGTTTCTTCTGATGATACTGTTCTGGCCATCTCCGACAGCCACTTCCAATCGGAAGGAACAATCAGACTTGTTGGATGAAACAGATTTGAGTAATGCATTCCGGTAGGAAGCGTTTCAATAATACGTTTTGCAAGTTTTACTCTTGACGCATCATGCGTTGGGGGATCGATGCGCTCGTGATGGTGTATATCAACAAGGATAATGTTAGCCGCGAGGCTTAAGATTTCATCCTGCTCAAAGAGAGTATACGAACGCTGAATGATTTGTTCCCTAAAGCGTTCAAAAGGTCCATGATAAAAATGGCGGGGTGAGGATTGATTTTTCTGAATATACTCAAGAGCTAATTTGATATCTTTGTCCGGAATCATATCCACCACCGTATCAAGAAATCCTTGGTATGCCCCATATAAATTATCTCGTTTTATAGGGGTCAGTGCTGACAGCAACTCCAGCGTTGAGAGATGATTCGGATACAGGTATCGTAACGCAGCGCCTTTGATTTCATCATCGGGATCATCAGCATGAGGCTGCGTAGCGTAACTTTTGATTTCGGGAATGAACTTTTCATCATCCAGCATGATGAGCGATTCCATGGCTTCCCGCCTTGGTGAAGTGATGTTATTTTCGTCATGCAGGATATCCAGCAGCATGGGTGCAAGGGATATCACCTTACATTGCCCGATCATATGGATGGCAATGCGTTTTAACACGACATTACTTATCGGCTTAATGCTTTTTCTAATAATCGCTTCAATACCTGTGAAGTTTAGTTTTCGGTAGTGCAATTCATCAATGGGGGCATCTACGATCTCCATGGTTGCAGCTCGTGTCAGCAATGATGTAACAATGCGGTTACGCTCAGTTGCTGTGAATTCACGTTCACACCGCATCACGATTCGTGGTTCGGTGTCTGTGAGCAAATCAAAAAGACCTTTGTTAAAAGTGCACAGCCATACAACCGCTTCTTCGAGCTGAGGAATAATTTTAAGGTTGTCGAACGGAGAAGTGATTAGCTGAGAAATCAGTGTAGTGTTCAGGTTCAGTTTGGACAAATGCCACGCTGCCAGGAATTCTAGATCACCGCGATGACCGAACCGGAATTTTAATGGATCAACGTCTAGGGTGAAAAGACTAGTGTTGATGACTTCAATCACTTCCTTTTTACCCGCAATAATTTCTTTTCGATCATCGAGCGTAAATTCATCTCGGATTAGTTCATCAATCGTGATGTCTGTCGTGGCCTGCTGTGCGTGATCGTCAATGCAGATGGTGGTTTTATTTGCCAGCAGACAGTACGCTGCTATGCGGGAAGCGAATCTGAATCGTTGTTGCGCTGTAAGGAGCTTTTGGGAATCAAAGGTAATGTTTGAATCCTTACACTTATTGAGTAGCAGTTGCTCATACAGTTCCGCTTTCTCAATGCCCCCCGAAATCTTATTTTCCTGGTAAGCATCGAGCAGTGCATTGAGTGACTTAGGGTCAAGACAAAAATTCTGTGTCTGGGTTTCGCGGATTTTCTGAATCAGATCATTCCAGTTAAGCGACCTGCTGGAGGCGGCAATGATGACCTCCTTTAATCGTAAAGGATATAATTCGTAAACTCTTACATGACCTTCTCCAAAAATGTTCTGCAACCGTTGAAGTGTTATCTTTTCCTGGCTTCTCCATACTACTGACCGACATGTAAATCTTAAGTAGAGCTTTTCAAAAATTGGATCTGGGGATTTCTTATCGCTCAATTT
>JAHEZH010000175.1 GCA_023251155.1 Flammeovirgaceae bacterium
CTTGCTGATGCTCTGCTGGCTGATGCCCATCTTTTCGGCCAGGGTTTCCTGCTTCATGCCCAGCATCTCGCGTATGCGGCCAATCTTTTTACCAAGGTGTTTTACGGGTGGTCGGGTGGAGGTGTCCATAGTATCAAATATAAAAAAATATGCAGCCGTAAGATACAACCGTACCATGGTAAATAACAACCGGCACGGGCAGAGGCATAGCCGCCAGTGAGCAGTACATGCTCAAAAAAAATGCCGTCGCTATGAACGATCCGTCTCCTGGTGCACCTGCCACAGAAGGCAGACCACATTATCTACCCTGCTGCGCGGATAACTGGGTAATTTATGACGCGAACACAATCGCAAATTATGACCGCGCTGCATAATTTTTCATCAATCTAATTCTGTGAAAATCATCTTCCCGTCACATTCAATTTTAGAAATGTGTCGAACTGAGTTGTCCGGATTTAACGGAGTCCAATATTGAGGATACTTGATGACTATTTCCTTGTTAGTCAACTCGGCCTGTAATTTTTTCAAATCAAGTCCTCTTTCTAGTCCACGATTTATGTAAAATTCTTTATCAAGTCCCTGTAATTTAAAAACAACATCCTTTATTCCACCTTCATAAATTTCAGTCACAGTCCCTTTTAAGCTCAAGCAGTCTTTCTCGTCAGGAATAGGTACAGGTCTAAAGATTAATACTCCTAGTCCGAGGAAGAGTAGCCCGGTTAGAATAATCCAATTTCTAGTCTTCATATTTCAGTTGGTTAATTTGTCCAATAATTACGTTGCACACAACGTCCGTGCATGAGGTGAGGCGGGAATAGGAAGCCTTAACAATGCAGCGCAGTGGAATATTAAGGCTTACCTAGTCATCACTGTCCACCGAGACAAAACGTATTTTGCAAACTAAACTACAAATTTACACCGAACCCGCCATGGATTATGCGCTTTGCTGTGCGTTCGTCCTTGGTTTGTGAAATCTATTTCCCTTGAATCTCACGATAAATAGCGATTGGAGTAACAGCAATTTTTGGATAAGTCGGAACGAAAAAGAATTTTTCAAAAGCTTCAAATGAAGAGAAGATGTTCCTAAATGCCTTGTCAAATACCTGCTCCCCAGTCAGCTCACTATCCGCATACCGAATAAACTCATCATTTGGGTTTACTCTATTCTCTTCCTTCCTTGGGCATGAAGTAATAACTCCAAAAACTGTCAGTTTAATATTTGGTCGTGAGCCGTACGTATAGATTATACTCTCAAAATCTCCGTCTATTATGTATTTCTCTTTTAGATTCGATAGAATTTGAAATTCATAAAAGTATTCAAGGGGAAGCAATCTAAAATTAAGCCTGTTCGGTGAAAATGTATCAAGGAATGTTTTAACCTTTTCTATGAAACCTTCGTCAAGTAGCTTCATGTCAGTCCTAGCCGTTAGTGCCTTGTCAAGATTCTTCTCAAGATTCTTCAGTCGCATTACTTCTTTATTCCTTGTATTTTTGTCTTTTAACTGACCAGCGTCCTTTTTTGCATCTTTTAATTGTTCTCTTATTTGAGCCACTTCTGGATTACTCGTTACCTGAGATTCGAATATCAATCTTTGAACATCATTGAAATTGGTGAGAATTCTTTTAAATCTTTGGAAATCTTCAAACTGCCCCCAACCGTTGGCCTTAATATATGTCATCGTTGGAACGATATCCATAAAGTCATTGAATGATCCATTGCCTTCGTAAAAGGAACTATTGATGTTTGTTAAATAGGACTTCTCTGTAAGTTTACTTTCAATTTCATCTAGGAGTTCATGGTACAGTTCAATTTTCTCTGTCTTAATGACCTTCTCCTTGTCAGAGCCTCCGATTTTCCCACTTATAAGTTTTAGGTCGAAGCCAATCCCTGAGTTTATCTCGGATTCCCCCTCAAATGCCCGTGATATTTCGCTTATTAGTCCACCTTTCAGCTGGCTAATGATTGACCTCGCTTTTTCTAAGTCAAAGTAAAGAAGATCTTTTATCGTATTCATATCTTTCAGAAAGCATAACGAACAACGTTTGGCTATTTGCAGTGGCTGGGCTTTAAAAGCGTATCTGTCCACTGTGACCAAACGTAATAGCGAAGATAAAACTTTATACCTACACTTCACTCAGCCATTGCAAATAGCTATTGTTGTGGGGTAGTATTGACTGCTATAATTTGATCCGCGCACTTTTATTTAGCTTTTCCAACTCCTCTTTTTCAATTTCATCCAGTGATAACATTTCGCAAAACATTATCCCATTAGCCGTTATTCCAATATCGTCATAAGCAATAGGTGACGAGTTGTCGTCAGTGTCATTCCAGCGAGCGGTGATACTTATTAACCCCTTTTGTTGTAAATCTCTGATCTCAATAATTATGTCACCCAGTTCAATTCTTGTTTCATCAATAGATCTGAGTTTTGGAAACAAATTCTGTTCACTCTTTTTATCTCTAAGTAGCTGGAGTATACAAAACTGTCGAAATGACAAATTGTTAGATGTCTTTACTAACTGATTTGCATGCTCTCTATTGATTTTGTCGTTTGTACAAATATTACCGTAAAGGTTTCCAATAAATCTCACCTTTCTCTCCTCATACTCCCTCTGAGCAGATAATACTACCCCTTCAAAAATTTCTTCCGCGTCAGATCTTTTGTTCTCCTTTGAGTCAAAATAAGCATCTGTCCTTATTACCCGTCCATTCTTTATGTTGTTCTCCAATTTGTGAATTGCGAATGCATATGCTGCACCTATTCTTATTTCCTCTCTTTTACTTATAAATCTCTTTTGAATTTCACTACCTATTTTCTTGAATGCTTTTGTGATCAGTGGTCCACTTGCGCCACCTAGTATTATACCAGCAGGTCCAGCAACTAATCCTCCAATAACTGAACCTGCAATGCTTCCAGAAATATCGGCTCCAGTCTCAACTAAATCTGTAATTATTTCTTTCTTGTCCTCCATAGTTAATATGAGAATCTACTTAACATTACCCACAACGTATCAATATAAAGCATTACGCTTTATATAACCTCATTCTGAAAAGACAAAGTTTACTTATTGGTTGGTATAGCACACTTTTAGGGTTACGGGCCTGCCTTACTTTTTCTTCTCTGGCAGATCAATTACTCCTTTTCAACATCACCTCTTTTTTAAGTACACAGCCGGTGGACTGAAGCGATAACAAAACGCGCTCCTGTGTGTTACTTTGTGTAGTCAAAATGCTATCGTACTTATGTTGCTGAGAAATAAAATATTCATTGTGGCTGCCTGTGCCCTGGTGTGCCTGGCGGCAGGTACCGCCAGCGGGCTCACTACCATTACCGAAATCAAGACCTGGTATGTGTCCATTCAAAAGCCCTCCTGGAACCCGCCCAACTGGATCTTCGGCCCGGTGTGGAGCACTCTCTACGTACTCATGGGCATAGCACTTGGCCTGGTCATCATTCAGCCGAAGGGCAACAGGCGGATGGCCATTACGCTCTTCGCCATCCAGTTTGTGCTCAACATGGCGTGGTCGTTTATCTTTTTCAAGATGCACAACATTACGCTGGCGCTGGCTGAAATAGCAGCCATGTGGGTAATGATCCTGGCCACGATAGTTACCTTCAGCAAAATCAATAAGACAGCGGCATGGCTGCTGGTGCCCTATATCTCGTGGGTAAGTTTTGCCTCGTTGCTCACGTTTACCATCTGGAGGTTGAACTAACGCATGCACAGGGTACAAGCTTTCCTTTATTATCCCTGCAAAATTTCGTCACATCATTGGCTTATCTGGTTTAAGCAAGTCACCTTTGTACTTATTTTTTAAGCTGTATTGAGCGGTAGCTCATTTTTCGTGGCGTGAGAAATCTCACTTCAGTTATACTTAGGGTACATGTCCAAAGTTCAGGTAAACAAGCTGCATGCATTAACCGGTCATCGCGACTGCGTGTACACGCTGGAGCGTGCGGCTGAGCCTCACCTTTTCTTTTCGGGCGGGGGTGATGGTATGGTGGTGCTGTGGGATATGAAGCACCCCGAAGAGGGCCAGCTCATTGCCCGGTTGCCCAATTCCATTTATGCCCTTCATCACCTGACGGAGCAAAGCCTGCTGGTAGCGGGGCATAACTATGAAGGCATTCACCTGCTGGACTGGCGCGAGAAGAAAGAGATCGCCTCGCTGCAGATGACGACTTCGTTTATCTTCGACATCAAATCACAGGGCAATGACCTGCTCATTGCTACCGGTGATGGCCTGCTCACTGTGGTAGACCGCGAAAATTGGGTGGTGAGAAAGAAACTGCCGGGCTCCGGGCGCAGCGCCCGTACCATAGCCATCAACCCTGTGGCGGGCGAGGTGGCCGTGGGCTATAGCGATAACTACATCCGCCTATTTGACGCGGATACCTACCAGCTGAAAAAGGAATGGCTGGCGCATGGCAATTCGGTCTTCACGCTCGTCTACGACAAAGAGTACAAACTGCTCTTCAGCGGCTCGCGCGATGCCCGGCTGAAGGTATGGGAAACCGGAACGTATCGCCTGCACGAAGAAATCGCTGCGCACCTGTTTGCCATCAATCACCTTGAATTTAGTCCGGATGGGAAACATTTCGTAACTTGTAGCATGGATAAGTCCGTTAAAGTGTGGGACACCAGCGCATTACAACTGCTCAAGGTAATTGACAAGGCCCGGCATGCAGGGCATGGAACATCGGTCAATAAATTGCTTTGGTCTTCGTTTAATAACGAACTGGTAAGCGCAAGTGATGACCGCACCATTTCACTATGGCACCTTATTTTTTAAACTATCGTTTCATTTTTTAAACTTAAAACTGTATGAAAGTAACACCACTTGAAATCCGGCAGAAGACGTTCGAACGGACGCTGCGCGGATACGATAAGGATGAAGTCAACGCTTTTCTGTTATCTCTTTCGCAGGAATGGGAACGCACCGTGGATGATTACAAAGAGATGCGCATCAAGCTGGAAGCCGCTGAGCGCGAAGTGTCCAAGCTGCGCGAGGTAGAAAACTCGTTGTATAAAACGCTGAAGACGGCGGAAGATACCGGTGCCAACGTAATAGGGCAGGCGAATAAATCGGCCGAGCTGGTGATTCGTGAAGCACAGCTGAAATCAGAAGCATTGCTGAACGAATCGAAAGCCAAAGCGAAGAACACACTGGAAGAAGCCGATGCCGCCTCACGCCAGATGCTGATGGACATGGAAGACCGCCTGAAAGCACAAGCCGAACAATATAAAATGTTTGAACTGCACCGCGAGAACCTGCTGGCAGACCTGAAACGCCTGGCCGCAGAAACCATTGACCGCGTAGAGCGTGCCAGCAAGGTGAACAAATCGTTTGATGTAGAGCAGCACGTAACGTTAGCCAAACGCGAAGCCAAGAAGGCCGTGTTTCCCAACTCGGACTACGAACAGGTAACCCGAAAGATCACCTTAACACAAGTAGAAGAAACCAAGGTGGAAACACTGGAGACGGTGCTGGCTGAAACAAAAATATCCTTTGCGGCCAAAGAAGAGCACGAGGAAGAAGTAAAGGAAGACGTGAGGGAACTGAAAGAAGTAAAAGAAGTAAAGCTCACTCCTGTCTTTGCCGAAGAGAAAATGCAGAAGTCTTTCTTCGATGAATTTCAGTAAGACGGTGAATAGTTAAAGGGGAATAGTGAACCGCAATTCAGTTACTATTAACTTTGAACCATTAACTATTTAACTACTTCAATGGGTAGAGTTTCGTTAGAAGGCCTGGAGTTCCACGCATACCACGGGTATTATCCGCACGAGCGCTCATCGGGCAATAAGTTTGAGGTCGACATTTATGTCGATACCGAATTCGCTGAGTCTGCTTTTGAAGATGACCTTGCCGGCACACTGGATTACGAGCAGCTGTACAAAGTAGTGAAAGAAGAAATGGACAAACCATCCAAACTTCTGGAAACCGTATGCCACGCTATTGCCGAGCGTACCTTGAAAACATTTACTGAATCTACGGCTGTGGAAGTCAAGCTTTCCAAATTCAACCCTCCTATCGGTGGGGTTTGCCGAAAGGCATCGGTGAGTATTCTGCGGAAGCGCTGACCGGTAGAATCGGTGTTAGCGAGCCAGGATGGACATACTGGGGAGAGACACCGCGAAACGCAGTCTTCGTGTGCGATGAGCTACTGATTTTTTAACTATTCACTACAGAAGGCTGATCGGCAAACAGAAAACCTTTGGCATCGGCACCTTCGTAAAAATCGACCTGCTTGCCGATTACATACATGGTGTGCTTCTTATCGACATACACCGGAATATGCTCTATCTGGTAGGCAATATCGCCATCCTTCTTTTTGTCGAACCCGATGATGAGCTGGGCACCGCCACAACCACCGCCACCTCTTACTCCCACACGCAATCCATAACCGGCAGGTATGTTTTTAGTCTGCATGATCTTGCGCACCTCTTCGATGGCGCGAGGTGTGAGTTTTACGGGTTGTAGATTATCAAACACGAAGACGAATATTAAATCGGATTGTCCCCTGTTACAGGAAAAGTTATGTCCAAAATTACCTAATTTTCAACGCTAATTGAACTTAAAAAATTCCCATGAACACGCTGATTGAATTTGGAAAGCTATTAATACCGGCTTCGATTGTACTCTATGCCGTTTACCTCATGGTGCGGTCATTTATATCCAAGGAGCTGGAAATGAAAAGGCTGGAGGTACGCTCACGTGCTATCGAAACCATTCTGCCGGCACGGGTGCAGGCCTATGAGCGCATCATCCTCTTCCTGGAACGCATCTCTCCGCAAAACTTATTGCTGCGCCTGAACGAAGCAGGGCTCACTGCCCGCGACTTTCAACGTATACTGCTGGACGAAATAAGAAATGAATACAACCACAACGTATCGCAGCAGGTGTACATGAGCGAAGAAGTATGGACGTTGGTGAAGAATGCCAAAGAAGACCTGGTACTGATGATCAACGAAGCCTCTGCCCACGTAGCTGCAGATGCAGGCAGTCTTGATTTTGCCAAACGTATTTTTGAGCTGGCCATGGATAAAAACGTAGACCCTATCGGCCATGCCATCCGGGAAGTGAAAAAAGAAATTCAACAGATCTTTTAACGTTTGACGTAATGAAAACAGCATTGGTAGCAGGCGCAACGGGTTTGATCGGCGGACAATTGCTGGAGTTGTTGCTGGCAGACCGGTACTATGATAAAGTAATCGCCATTAGCCGCAAGCCTCTTGAGCTGGAAAGCAGCAAGCTGCAAAACAGCGTCATTGACTTTGCACAACTGGAAAGTGCAGCCACTGATTTAAAAGCGGATGACGTGTATTGCTGCCTTGGCACTACCATCAAACAGGCGGGCTCGCAAAGTGCATTTCGCAAAGTAGATTATGAATACCCTGCCCAACTGGCCAGGATTACGAAACAGAACGGTGCCCGGCAGTATCTACTCGTTTCCGCATTGGGTGCAGATCCATCTTCGGGTATCTTTTACAATCGCGTAAAAGGGGAAACAGAAGTGGCTATCCATGAAGTGGGTTTTGAAAGTGTACACATCATGCGGCCCTCGCTGCTGATGGGGCCGCGTAAAGAACATCGCTCGGGTGAGGAAGCGGCCAAAGTATTTTACAAGTACCTCGGATTTCTTATTCCTGCAAAGTACAAAGGCATTGAATCAATAAAAGTAGCACGGGCCATGATTGCACTGGCCAAACAAAACAAAGCCGGGTACTTCATTCATGAATCCCTAACTTTGCAGGCATATTGAAGATGAAGGGCTGGCTTTACCTACTTTTTTTCTGCTGCTGTGCAGGAGCCGTGTTTTCACAAAACAAACTTAGCGGCAGGGTAATCAATGCCGTCACAAAAGAACCGGTGCCCTTTGCCAACGTATTTTTTGCCAACACCACCATCGGGATGAGCACGCGTGAAGACGGTACGTTTTCACTTTCCGGATTCCCGAATGGGAAGTATGACATCACGGTCACTTCGGTAGGGTTCAGGCAGCTTCAAAAACCCATTGATTTTACCATTCCGCATAAGCAGGTGGTGGAAATACTGATCAATGAAGATACCCGGGAGCTGGAAGAAGTGGTGGTAAAAGAAGACAACCCCAACCGGGAGAATGACTTCAGAATGTTTACCAATTTATTTATCGGTGAAACTCCGCATGCAGAAAAATGCACCATCGGAAACCCGGGAGACATTCACCTGTACTTTGATCCGGAAACAAGGGAATTTACCGCACATGCCCGGAAGCCCATTGAAATTATCAATCAGGCAATGGGGCTGCGTATTTTCTATCATCTGAATTCTTTTGATTACAATTATAAAACGGGTGTGTTTGTGATCACCGGCATTCCGCAGATTCAATACCTCACACCCAAAAGCAAAGCCGAAGAGCGCAAATGGATCAAGGAACGAAAAGACGCCTATCACGGATCGGTCATGCATTTTATGCGTGCCCTTTTTCGTGACAGCCTTGCTGCAGCGGGATTTTCTGTGCGCAAAGTATATTCCGTTCCCAACAGGGAGAGAATACCTCAGGCCGCTATTGATGCCGGTATCAAAAAATACAGAGCAGTCACTTCATCGCATTTCAGTGTGAACGACAGCCTCTCTTATTTTTTAAAAATGAAAAACAAACCAGAGATGAGGGATAGTGTTGCTCCAGAAGTTCTTGCTGCCCACGACCTGGTAAAAGACGCATCGGTGGCCTACCACGGAAAACTTCAGATTGTCTATGAAAAGGAAAAAGAAGACTGGGCATACGTAAAGACCCAACGCCGGTCAATACGCATCAACCAGACTTCTCAGATACACCTGATTGGCAATCAACCGCTGCTCATTTATAGCAATGGCTATTACGAAAATCCAACCGATGTCTTCCTGGAGTACTATTGGAGCTGGGATGAAAAAATAGCTTCACTACTCCCGCTGGACTACGAGCCGGAGAAAGATATACCTCACTTTAACCAACCATGATTGCAGTAATACAACGTGTCACCCACGCATCGGTAACGATCGATGAGAAAGTAAAATCCGAGATCAGCAAAGGGCTTCTTGTACTGGTAGGTATTGAAGATGCCGACAGCCAGGAAGACATTGACTGGCTCGCAACCAAGATCGTAAACCTGCGCATATTCAATGATGCCGAAGGCACCATGAACGTGAGCGTGAAAGAGGATGGGGGTGATATTATTATTGTCAGCCAGTTTACCTTGCAGGCCTCCACCAAAAAAGGCAATCGCCCCTCTTACATTAAAGCCGCCCGGCCGGATAAGGCGATACCATTGTATGAGAATTTTATAAAAGCGGTAGAACTCCATCTGGGTAAGGCCGTGCAAACGGGAGAGTTTGGTGCGGACATGAAAGTAAGTTTACTGAATGACGGCCCTGTTACTATTCTTATTGATACGAAGAATAAAGTGTAGTGATTATTTCCAGCCGGTAAACCGGCTTTGTTCATACACGATCAGCAGGAATCCGCCCGGTCGCACAATCAATCTACCAGCGCCATACCAATAAAGATAAGGTTGGCCAGAATGTAGGAAGTAAAAATAATACGGGCACCTCTGCGGTTAGTCCGTTCTGCCATCTCCTTCTTTCCTTTATCGTATTGACGCAAGGCGAGTGCGGATACCAGCAGCGTACCAAAAATAGCAATGAAGGTAAGCGCGTGTAATGTATCTACTAACGTAAACTCGGACGACTCAGGTAACAGTGAATCAATGATGTACTTATTACCTACCGCAGCAAACAGACCACCGACCGGCAACCCAAAGCGAGGCTCCATCTCGGAAGGATGTGGCGTGAAGCTGATCGTGGATATTAAAAAGGCAATGTACATCCCCAGGAATATCTTCATGAACAGTCCCCACGCATCGCGCTCGATGTCCATTTCAATCAGAAAGGTAGAGAAGTTCTGAACACTGCGGTCTGCTCTTGGGTCACCAAAACCCGTTTCATAATCATTGATTCCTGCGGATACTTTGAAGTTGGTAATTTTCCAGCCGTCAATTGCTTCTTTGGTATCGTACTTACTGCCGCGCAGATCGGGATCGAAGATGAGCGTGCGATTATCAAACAATGTATTTTCTATTTGCACACGCAGGTGTTGCTGATCGAAAGGAAAGTCTTTTACATTCCAGCTTTCCTTCATGGTGCTTTTCATTTTCATGATCGTCCAGGCCTTGCCATTAAGACTATCGTTGATGATTTCAGGATCATCGATATCCTTAGCATTGGGGATATCCAGCTGTTTGCTGAAATCAAAATCAGGATTGCGGTAAACAAACCAAAGCCAGAAACGCGCGGTATATTCCTTCTCGTGAAAGTTGATGTCGTGAACACTGATGATGTATGTTCCCACCTTGACGGTATCCGGTTGTGCCATTGCACCACCGCCGATGAGGAGCAACAGACCAAGTAGGTATTTTTTCATTCGAGTGTGTGACGAATGTCAAAAATAAATAAAAAGACCCTAAGGGTTTTCATATCCTCAGGGTCTTTTTTAGTGACATTCTACGCTATCTATTTCGTGTCCAGTTTACCCTTCATCGGAGCTTTGCCTTTCACATACGTTTCCAGCGTATTATCCATTTCCCACAGCATGTGCATGATCGACTCCTTGGCCCGGTAGCCATGACTTTCATACGGAAGTAATACATAGCGTGCAGTGCCACCATGCCCTTTGATGGCGTTGTAGAAGCGCTCCGTTTGTATCGGGAAAGTACCCGAGTTGTTATCGGCCTCTCCATGTACTAACAAGATAGGTGTCTTGATCTTGTCGGCATACGAGAAAGGTGACATCTTGAAATACACATCAGGCGCTTCCCAATAGGTACGCTCTTCCTGCTGGAACCCAAATGGTGTAAGCGTACGGTTATACGCTCCGCTTCGCGCAATACCCGCTTTGAACAAATCAGAATGGGCTAACAAGTTGGCCGTCATAAAAGCGCCATAGCTGTGGCCACCCACACCCACCCGTTTCGGATCAACCACGCCCAATGATGCCCCATAATCAATGGCCGCCTTGGCACTGGACACCAGTTGTTCAATGTATGTATCGTTGGGTTCTTTATCGCCTTCACCCACTATTGGTATTGATGCGTTATCCAATACCGCATAGCCACGCACTACCCAATAGATGGCACTGCCCCATCCGATACGGGTGAAGGTATAAGGCGACCCTTTTACCTGACCTGCATTGTCTTTCGATTTGAATTCGGCAGGATAAGCCCAAAGGAAGGTAGGCAGCGGACCGTCTTCTTTTTTATAACCCGGTGGCAGGTACAAGTCGGCCGTCAGGTCTACCCCATCTGCTCTTTTGTATTTCAATACCTGCTTCTTCACCTCTTTGATCTGCGGATAGGGATGCGGGAAAGTAGTGATCTGTGAAAGGGTCCTGGAGCCCACCGTGCGTAAAAAATAATTGGCGTTTTCATTTTGTGATTCCCGTGAGGTGATAAAGCTGCCTTTCTTCGCATCCGTTAACGCCACAACAAACTCATAATACGGAGCTTCACTTTGCCATACCCGGGTTGTTTTACCGGTAGTTAAATCCATCTTATCCAGGAAAGGGCGATCGCCTTCTTTCGATCCTCCATTGCCCGAAAGGTAAATGGAGTTGTCATTGATCGCCATCACGGCTCTTCCGTAGGGGTTAATGATCATGGCCGGATCGCCCGGATCGGTGTAGCCATCTTCGTAAGACCGATCATGGATTATTTTTTTCTTCGCAGGATTGGAAGGATCAAGTTGGTATGTGCGGGTTTTTCTATCGGCCCACCACATCTCATTAACCAATGCATTTTTATCATTACCCCAGGTGATACCGGAATAGCGCAAGGGAAGACTGATCAACTCCTGGGCAGAAGCGGTAAATGGCGCGCTCAGCTGAAATACTTTATCGCGTACATCTGCTTTCACTTTAGGATCTCCTCCATCCTGTGCTTCGGCCCAGTACAAGGTAGAAGGCTGATCGGCACGCCATGCATGACTACGAGGTCCTTTTATTACCGCACTGAATCCTACCGGAATATTATCTCCCAATGGAACGTCGGCCAGCTTCTTCACCACACTTCCATTCAGAGCCATTACCAGCAGACTTT
>JAHEZH010000176.1 GCA_023251155.1 Flammeovirgaceae bacterium
CCTCCATCCTGTGCTTCGGCCCAGTACAAGGTAGAAGGCTGATCGGCACGCCATGCATGACTACGAGGTCCTTTTATTACCGCACTGAATCCTACCGGAATATTATCTCCCAATGGAACATCGGCCAGCTTCTTCACCACACTTCCATTCAGATCCATTACCAGCACACTTTTAGGAAAAAGAGTAACAGGCACTAAATACGAATACGGACGATGGGCAATGCTGGCAAGAACAAGGGTACCATCAGGGGATGGGCTTTGCGAAATATAAACACCCGTTGTACCGATGGCTTTCTCTTCGCCATTGATGGAAACAGAATACAATTGAGAAGTGCAATAGTAATCGAACAACGCTTCGTCATACGGATTCTTCAACAGGTCCTGGTACGTTCTGGATGGCGCTTTCTTGCCCAGGTTCTCTTCAATCACAGGGGTGCCTGGCACCCGTGGCTTCTCTGGCATGGACTTGCCTTCCATAGCAGCAAGGAAAATAACATAGGTGGAGTTGGATAGCCATGCCACCGGGTTAGCCAGTGTAGCATTTACTTTATGTTTGCTCAATGGCTTTGCCGTAAACGCAGTCAGATCCACCAGCCACAGTTCAATGCGATCAGGATAGGTTTGCAGAAAAGTTGCCTTCTTACTATCCGGAGAGAAAGAAAAATTACTGAACTGAAGAGGAGAAGGAAGGCCACTTACCTCATGATCTTTTTTGTCTTTCAGGTTTTTGAATTTCAGGCCAATAAAAAAGTTATTACGGCTCTGACCAAAGTTTTCCGGATTGATGCGCAGCCCTGCTATACGCAACTCCGGTCGGGATAGCTCTTCGATACTTGGATAGTCGGAACGATCGAGTAACGCCATCAGGCTCTTATCGGGCGAGAGGGTAACCGCTGGCGTCAATGGTGCTTCTACCAGTTTGGCAATTTCTTCCGGGGGGCGCTGATAGCCTTGACTATCCTGTGCAGAAACTAATGTACTCACCAGGCACAGTAACAAGAGATAAATAATTCGGTTCATGGAAAGGTTGATTTTATGAAAAGATAAAGCAAAAGCGCATTGACCTAAAACTCATTTCCTTGAACGGTTGTAATGATTTGACAATTCCAACATAATCCAACCGTCATTTCAAAAGCATACGGTACACGGTCAAAGTGGAAAAGTGAACGCGATGTCCTATTTTTACGGCACTAAACATCAGATTTTCATGGACCACACCTTGTTACTACTGCATTCGCTGTTTCGTTATTTCGTCATGGCTCTTTTAATCATTGTTATTGTCCGTTCCTTCACCGGATGGCAAAGCAAAAGGGAATTTAACGGATCGGATAACAAGTTCAGTCTGTTCCTGCTGATCACCACACATATCCAGTTTTTGTTGGGATTGGTACTTTATTTTGTAAGCCCTATCGTGATCAAAAGCGGTGCATCCATGAAAGACCCTATTGCCCGCTATTGGTTTGTGGAGCACATCACTATCATGTTAATTGCCATTGTACTGATCACCGTAGCACGATCTACTTCGAAGCGGCTTACGGATAGTACGGCAAAACATAAACGCCTGTTTGTTTTAAACACAATTGCATTGGTCGTAATTATCGCGGCCATCGCAATGATGAAAGACAGGGGATTTTTTACGCTGGCATCTTAATCCGTTATAACTAAATTCAAAAAGCGCTGCTCATTTCTAATCGGAATGAGCAGCGCTTTTTTGTTGATTCAGGAAGGAAATTGAATGTGTGTGCGTGTGTGTTGTTACCCGCATTTATTCGGGCTGCGAACTCAACAGCCGGGGGATAAATTTCAATTGACATCCATCCACCACCATCCGGTTAATCCGGTAAATTATAACCAATCACCGTTAATACTTCTCGTCTTCGTTGGGAAAGGATTTGGCCTTCACGTCCTCCACATACTTGCCTACGGCACCCGTGATCACCGCGTTGAGGTCGGCATACCTGCGCAGGAAGCGGGGTTTAAACTCCTGGTTGATACCAAGCATATCCTGCATCACCAGCACTTGTCCATCCACATCGGGGCCTGCTCCTATTCCTATCACCGGAATACTTAAGGAACTGGCTACCTTTCTGGCCAACTCGGCCGGAATTTTTTCCAGCACAAGACCAAAGCATCCGCACTCCTGCAGCAAGTGGGCATCTTCAATGAGCTTGTTGGCTTCCGCTTCTTCTTTGGCGCGAACGGAATACGTACCAAATTTATAGATCGACTGCGGGGTTAACCCCAGGTGACCCATCACCGGAACACCGGCACTTAATATACGGAGCACTGAATCTTTCACTTCACTTCCGCCTTCTACCTTCACCGCATGCGCACCTGATTCTTTCATGATGCGGATGGAAGAACGAAGTCCTTCACCGGAACTCCCCTGATAATAACCGAAAGGAATGTCCACCACGACCAATGCCCGCTTCACGGCTTTCACTACAGACGATGCATGGTAGATCATCTGATCTAACGTAATGGGCAGTGTAGTTTCATTACCTGCCATCACATTCGAAGCGGAATCACCAACCAGTATGATATCAATACCCGCACCATCAATGATCTTTGCCATGCTATAATCATACGCCGTGAGCATGGCAATCTTCTCCCCACGGTTCTTCATCTCCTGCAGCTGGTGTGTAGTGATTTTTTTCAGCTCTTGTTTTTTATGAACAGACATGTATTCAGTTAATCGTTAAAAGTTATTCGTCCATAGTAATGAGTAATCGTTTGCCAATTCAAGCTTACGATTTACCTCCACTATTAACTCTTATCTATTTAAGGTAAACGGCACCTTTCTTACCCAGGATCACTTCCACATGATCACTCAATGTAGTGGCCAGCTCCAGACCGGTATAAGCCGGCATGATGGGAAACATCGGGTGGCTGCGGTTAACCAATACGGCTACTTCAATCTTTTTCACTTCAAGATTAAGTAATGGCTTGAGGCTGTAGGCCAGCGTGCGGCCGGTATTCAGTACATCGTCAATAAGAACAACGCATTTCTTTTTCAGCACTTTGCCCTCTGCATCGATCACAATATCACTCTGTAAAGGAGCCAGTTTATCCAGGCTTACTTTCACTACCAGGGGTTGAATTTCGGAGATCGCCGAAAGTTCTTTGGACAGCAACTGGGCAAGTAAATATCCCTGTCCCTCAATGCCTGCCAGCACGATGGTTTTCTCTTTGAAATTATTCTCGTAAATCTCGAATGCCATGCGCTTGATCTTTTGGTTGACCTGCGTGGCATCGAGAATCAGATTTTTATCAACGGCTACCTCACTCATGAAATCGGAACAACTTTACTGTCTTTGAAAGTAGAAAGGATCACCATCGACTGCATGCTATCCACCACTTCAATGTTAGAAACTTTCTCCAGCATCAGGTTTTGATAAGCCGGAATATCGGTGGCCACAATCTTCAGAATAAAGTCGGCAGAACCGGTAACATGATGACACTCGATCACCTCATCGATGCTACGGATGGCTTTCATGAACTTCTCGATGTTGTCCTTATTATGACCTTTCAATGAAACCATAACGAAAGTACTTACCCCCAAACCTACACTGGCCAGGTCAACCACACCGTGATAGCTCTTGATTACACCACCGTTCTCTAATTTTTTCACCCGCTCTAATGTAGGAGCCGGTGATAACCCTATTTCCTGAGCCAGTTGAGCATTGGTAATATTTGAATTGGTTTGAAGCAGTTCCAGAATTTTGCGGTCAATTGCGTCCAGTTTGTATTTCATTATTATAGTTGTTTGTTTCGTGGTACGAAGTTATTCAAAATAAAATTTGGTTTATCACCCTCTACCAGAAAAAGAAAGAATTAGCGTACAATTTGAACGGGGAGCGTTTTAGAAATGGAACCGGAGCTGAAACGGAAGTAATAAGCGCCCGTATTCAGGTGACGCAAGTCAAATTGCACCTGATTGAGTCCCACCTGTACGGATTCAGCATATTGCTCAAAAGCCAGCTGCCCCATCGAATTAAAGATCTCGAAATGAGCCATATCGGTAGCAGGAGATATCCATTGAAAACGGAAAGAGCCGTTACTGGGATTGGGAAACGGATTAAATACAACGGTCTCTTCTTCTATTGGCTCGCATTTCGAGTTATTGAATGGATCATTGTCATTATCCACTTCAACCGAAGCGCACAAGTAGGTAAGCAGGTTGCCATGAGGCAGAATCTGGTTATTCAACAACTGAACCACCTCCGCATCGGGAGCCAGGCTGGTATTGATGGTTTCTTTGATTAAAGCATTACCCGAAATATCGACCACCACATCTATACTGGTGAGCAGGTAATTGCTTTTGTTTTTCACCGTCACGAATATGCGGTACCCGTTGGAAGCAGGGTCTTTGACCACTTGCAGCTGCTTCAGTTCCAGATCCAGCGATGGAATAACCACGCTGATTTTCCCTGATGCTGTGCTGGAGCAGCCGGAAGCACTGGTTGCCATAAGATCCACTACATAATCACCCAGATCCGTAAATTGAAAAGTGGGTGAAGCTTGTGTACTGGTTGAATTCGTCTTGTCATTGAAATGCCATAAGTAGGAATTGGCTCCCGTGGAAGTATTGGTAAACTGGACCGAGAGAGGTGGCACACCCCATTCGGGCGATGAAGTAAATGCCGCTACCGGTGTGGTATTGATTGTCACATTTTTAGAGAGCGAATACACACAACCCGATTGCTGTGTACTGGTCATCTTCACCGCATAACTCCCCGCTTTCGCAAATGAATACGGCACTGCGCTGCCTGATGCGGTAGCCTGCCCGGCAAAATCCCAGGCCCACGATACGGCAGGATCGGTAGTGACCGGGGTGGTATTTTTAAAATTAGCGGCCTGCGTTTCACAGGCATTATCCACACTGAAGCTGAGCGATGGTGCAACCGGAACATGAATGGTTTTTGTTACGGTCGCTACACAACTGTTGTTACCTGTAACGGTAAGTTTTGCTGTATAACTACCTGAAGCCCCAAACACATGCGTGGGGTTACTGAATGCGTAAGTACTGCCTCCGATCGTCCACAACCACGATTTCACCCCACTGCCCGAAGCATCGGTAAAACGTGTTCCCTGATTAATACATGCCGGTGTGAATGTAAAGTCAGCAGGAGGCGAAGGAGCAATGGTTACTGACTTCTGAAAGGAACCCGAACATCCAAAGTTGGTAGTGGCGGTAAGCGATACATTATAATTTCCGGCCGTAGTAAATGTGTGCAGTGGGTTACGCTCTGTAGACGTGCCTGCATCGCCAAAGTTCCATGCCCACGAAGCCAGGTTACTATCGGTAGGATTGGGTGTGAGATCATTGAACTGTGATGGAGTGCCGCTACACGAGAAGGGAGGAAGATCGAGTGAGAAATTGGGTTGAGGCTGGGAATAGATGGTGAGCGGTTTCACCATGGTGCTCACACAGCCATTGTTCGCCGTGGTTTTAAGAGAGACGTTATAAGTACCTTTCGTGGGATAATTGTTAGTGAAGTTGGTAGCCATACTGGTTTGGCCATTGCCTGAATCCCACTCATAACCGGTAATGTCACCCGATGACGTATTGGTAAAGTTCACCGTTACGCCCTCACATTTTCCATCCATGTTGAATCCCACAGTGGGGCCGGTGAGTACATTATTAATAAGCTGCACATGCTCATCCGCACATCCGGGTATGGATGTAATCAGTTTAACTTCCTTGTTTCCACCGGTTGCAAATGCATACTTCAGATCACGTGATGTGGATTGCAGAACATTATCTACCAGCCATTGGTAAGACAGGTTGCCGTCGAAGTTATCAACGGTGGTATTGGTAAATGTAAATTCATTATTGGTACAGATCAGGCCAGTGGGTGAAATATACCCTGAAGCTGGCTTTGTGTAAATCTTTAAATTTTCAGATACTGTATTATGGCATCCATTGCCAGAAGTCACTTTCAAACTGACACCATACTCTCCTGAATTGGCATATTGGTGTATGGGATTAGCGGTAGATGAGTTGGTGGCATCGCCAAAACTCCAGGTATAATTGCTTATTGCTCCAACGGTCTGTACAGTAAACACCACGTCATAATTCGCACAAATATTCTGCGAAGAAAAGCTGACTTCCGGTGCTGATTGGGAGGAAACATTTATAGTTTTAATAATAAGACTTTCATTTTTAAATTGATCAATACTTCTCAGCGTAATATTATATGAACCAGCGGCCGAATACTTTACGTACAATGGATTCTGCAACGTGGAGATTGGAACATCGGCACTGCATGACGAAGGAAAGTGAACTCTGGAAATTGTATTACTGTTAATATTAACCATAAACGCAAACCACTCTGTTCCAATCTTCACTAACTTAATTCCTTCGTTAGCGGAAGAAGAGGTGGGCAAATTTCCAAGATTAACACCTGTTGGAGTTGTTGTTCCTGCATCATTAAGCCGGTATACATCTCCGGAGGTGGATTGAACAAATCCATACACTACTGCGTTATCATCTACTACGTCAATTCCCATTGGGGATGTTATAGAAATCCCGGAAGGAACCTGTTCTTCGATCGTAGGATTACCAGATAAGCCACTGGAAAAAGTTAACATAAATACTTTGCTATTGGTGGTGGCCGTGGTGTAAGCTTTCCAATTTGCCCCCTGCTTCAATGCGCTTATTCCCTGTAGGTTTAAAGCAGCCGGAATCGGTATATTTACACCAGTAGGATCATTCAAAATCGTGTTTCCAAAAGTTGCTTTAGATAAAGCGCTTCCATAATAATTGGTAATCAAAGCAATCACTTCATTCTGATCCTGCAAGATTTCCAGATCCACAGGAATATCCATCAGGCCTGCATTATTAAATGTGGTCATAGGAGTAAACACCGGATTCTTATCTTCCAACGAAGCAAAACTTCCTCTCCACAATTTATTGGTAGATGCGTCTATAACCAAAGCATACCATACCTGGCCAGACTTCACAAACTCAATATCGATGGGTTGGGTAAACAGACCACCGAAGGTCCCTAAATCAACCGCTATAGGAGTACCCGACAAGGACGAACCGAAATCCAATCTTGTAATACTTGATCCAAAGCGGTTTACAACGAAACCATACCATTGTCCAAAATCACTGACAAAAGTGATATGTGATGGTTTATTAAAAGTGGAGTGGGTGATAACATCGCGTGCTGGTGGAGCATTCTGTAAATCACCTGAACAAAAATCCCATTCGTAGGTTACCGCATTTGCAGAAAGGTTAGTGATTGGGATGTTTTCGTTTATGCAAGCGGACAATTGCACTGAAAAGTCAGCGACTACCTGCGCGAAGGAAGCAGAACCAGCTAACCCCGCCAAAATGGAAATGACAAAACGAAGATTAGAAAAAAAAGACCGACGATTACTCTTGCACTTCTTTGCCATTTTTACCAGTGTCAAATCCCAAGATAATCTATATATGAAAAACAAAAATCAGGTAACACCTGACTGCTACTTTCAATCGTTGTTCCCGTTTTCTCCATCTTATTGTGAGCCAAAACGCAATTTAGTAAGAAAAGAATTCATTATATGCGTCTGTTCATTTGGCAGCAAAGTACTCTGCCTCGTACTTACGGGCACAGGTATCCATATTAAAATCCTTAAACCTTTCTTTGGCAGAGCGTGAATGTGCTTCCAATAGCGCCTTATCATCAATATAGGATTGCATTAATGATTTCAGTTCTGAGACATCTATATACGGAGCTTTTGCGTTGATTTTAGTTACGTAACCACATTGATTGGCATTACGCACATTTAACATCAGACTTACATCTCCACTATCCGAACTTATTACGGGTTTCCCTAATGCCAAATATTCAAGAATTACATTGGGTTGGCTTTCTGCTTTATAAAACGAAGGTAACAGACCAACATTAAATAGTGAAATCCATTCCTGAGGATTATGTGAAAATCCTACCCAATGGATGTTACTGTTTTTATCTATCTCTTCTTTTTGTGCTCTTAAGTACTCTCCATCACCCACCAGTATGAAATGAGCGGCAGAGGTATTCAGCTTATTAAAAGCTGACAGTGCATATTCCCATCCCTTCTCTCTGATGCCCCTGGCCACCATTCCAAAAACAAAGGCATTTTCCGGGATACCTAATTCACTCTTTTTCCCTGGAGCTGTGTTCTTGATGGTTAATCCGTTGTAAATAATTTTTGCCTTCTTCTTTAACTCTTCTCCATAGAAGCCTATCTCTTCAATTTGCCGATGTGATATACAAACAATAGAAGAGGCATGCTGAAAAACGTAGGCTGCCTTTTTATGAAAATGAATAACATCTCTTGAATCTCCATTCTTTAAAAAAGAATGATACAAATGATAATCGCCATGATTAGTAATCACGTGCTTTAAATTAAGCCCCCTATTAATCAGTGCTACGGTATAATCGACCTTAAACAAATGACTATGCAACACGCGAACATTAAATTTTTTTATGATGTCTTTGACTTGTTTTGCAACGAAATAGTGCCGCAATGAAACATCAAGCTTCATCCGTTGGAAGAGGCGATCAAGCTTAAGCAGAAATCCATCAAAAAAAGAATTGAAGTGAACTATGTGCACGTCATCAAACTCGCTCATTAATCGCTCGTTAACAAGTCTTTTATGGCAATTAAAAACAATACACTCAAATCCATTTTGTTTTAATTGCTTCGCCAGGCGCAACACAAATATTTCAGCACCACCGGCTGTCAATGTTTCAGTCAACAGAAGTATCATCTGGAAAAGAGAATATACTTTAGTGTAATATAGTTCTTAATAGCAAACGGATTACAGGCAAGAGATTTTAAAATATATGTAAACGCTATCCTTCTTTTATTTCCATCGCGCTGAACCGCAGCCACTACTCTGTATTTTTCAGAAAGCCATTTTCTGTCTCTAAACTTGGTCACCACAAATTTATCTATGGCTATATGGTTCTTCCTCTCAACCCAATCCTCACCAAACTGTTTTCTTTGATCAATAAGAACATGCATGAGTTCATCCACAATAAGCTTATTGCGTGACCCAACTGAATTTGTTATAGACGATGAGTTGAAGCGGTAATAATACAATGGCTTATTTAAATAGAAGACTTTAAATTTCTCAACAATACGCAGTATCCAATATAAATCTTCGGAGTACAATCCATTGAAATAGGGATTATACCCTCCCAACTCTTCATACACCTTGTACCTAAGCATAAGTGTGGCTGGCATAAATGGCAGATTTTTACAATCTTCCAGTGTTATGTCAAAAGACTTTTCCTTGGCAAGATTGGTGATCATCCCCTTATTATCTATTCGATAACTGGCTGTACCACATGCTGACAGAGTATTGTCCGATCTAAAAACTTCCAGCAATTGCTCCACTCTTCTACTATCCGACCAATCATCCCCATCCTGAATAAGAACAAATTCTCCAGTTACTTTTTGCAATAAAAAATTCCTGACACTAACGACACCCTGGTTAACCTCATTTCGATAGATTTTAACCCTGGCATCGGTGTACGACTTCAAAATGTTCCAGGTACCGTCCGGGCTGCAGTCATCACAAATCAAAATTTCGAGATCGCTATACGATTGATTAATGAGACTGTCAACACATTGCCGAATGTACTGCTCACACTTATAAACCGCTACAATAACTGAAACTAACATGCTGATTTATGAATACATCTACTTTTTTTGTCGGATTAACAGAGCCCCTCGCCCCAGCAATGACTTTAATAGAAATTTAAAAAGTTTCCTTTTGGATATGGAACTTCTATCTATCTCAAAAGTGAAATATGTATAAATTATCCATGGCCCAAGCTGATAAACATGCGTACATAAGGAAAACCAGATTCGCGCCATCTCCTTTTGAAAAAGGTAATCATTAAAAAAATATCCACGTTCTTCATTCTTCTTAATCAGGAATACAATCCATTCCTTTGCCTTTTCGACATACGTTCTTGAACAAGCATATTCTGCTTCCAATAAAGAATTATGAAACTTCACGTCAGTATCACTGGCTTCACAAGCCAAAAATCGCTCTAGGACCTCTTTTCTTATTGAAGCAACCGCCAGTTGCTGCTTTTCTCTTTTCTTTTTTGTTATCTGATTCGAATGGACCCGATACCTAAGAAGAAAATCAGGAAGATTAGCCAGGCACGAAATCAATGACAGTTCAACCCACATTGCATAATCCTCAGCGGGCATCAATTCTGCTTTATAATATAACTTATTCTCAATTAATATTGATTTACGTATCATCACCAACGGATGAGCAAAACAAGAATCACTTAACAATCGTATTCTCAACTCCGCATCTGTATGATAATGATATCCCATTGCCTGAAAAACGCCAGTTTCATTGATGGTTACTACCTGGGCACCACAAATTCCCACCTCAGGATGACTTTCCATAAAATTGAACTGTTTCTCCAGCCTTTCTTTCTCGCTGATATCATCAGCATCCATTCGGGCAATATATTTTCCACGGGCCAGTTGAATGCCTTCGTTCAAATGATGGACATAGCCTTGATTAAATTCAGAGGAAAAGAATCTAATCCTTGAATCATTAAAACTTTTTATTAAAAGAGCACTATCGTCATTGGAGGCATCATTAAAAATGAGCAATTCAAAATCACAGAAAGTCTGATCCAGTATGCTTTCAATTGCTTCGCGCAAAAAAGCCGATGCATTATATACCGGCATCAAAACAGATATCGATGGAACTACACTCTTATCCATGAAAGAGGTAAAAGATCATCTGTTTTCCGCTCTGCTGTTTTAAACCAGCGCTGGGGAGCAATCACCGTTTTATCTGGAAAAGTCCCCAGCCATGCCCCCCACCAGCTGAAAGAACTATTCGCTATAATATGATGCTTACATAAGCTCATTAGATACATATCTCTTATCGCCTTATCTTTTTGAGTTATGAAAGTCATCTCCTGATCGGTACTGAAATTGTTTGCCACCCAATTAATGTCATCTGAAAACACAAAAAGTTTCAGATCGCTATACTTCTTGTTCAGCGTTTTCAATGCTGCCTTGTAGTAGTCCATATCGCACAAGCCATGAACACTATTCACTTCTGCATTTTTAACATAATCTCCACGTCTGAAATGAATACTCACAGAATGGCTATCGTTTATTACCTTCGCTATTTCATCCAGTCCGTCCGTTACCGATGGCCTGAATTTAAAATCTTCCCGGATTATCGTCTCCGCTTCCTTAAAGTACTTCTCACTCTGCCAATAACCAATCAACGTACATTCCTTTGGTGCTTTTAAAATGTTAGGATCAAAAAGAAATGACTGCTCAATTACTTCCTTTCTTTTATAGTAAGGATAAAAACGTTGCAATTGATTTCGTATTCGTCCAGGTGGAGTTCGATTCTGATGGACAATTTTCGGGTCCGCAAAGAAATCACCTAAACTATACTCTCTTGGCGTTATCCCTTCACCCAGAGAATAACTGACAATATCGACCCCATGATCTGTTTTCCGTTTCCGGGCCAGGTTTTTACCTATAGCGTATTGAAACATTTGATTTCCTAATCCGCCATTTAATCTCGAAACAATCAAGTTACTACTCTTTAAGTCTCCAATTCTCCCAGACAAAATCAAAGTTGTATGTCTGGCTATGAGTCTGCATTAATTTTTCCTGTATTCTCTTTCTCCAAGCGTAGGCATCAGGAACAAAATCATGAAATTGCACTTGAAGATTTTTGACTTTGGTGATTAATCCTGTTTCTATCAAATAGTCAATTAACTCAAACTCGCCCCCTTCAATATTCACTTTCATCAAATCCACTTCTTTAATCTTATGAGACTGAAAAAAAGAGACCGCGTCTTCAAGTTTTACTATTGAAAAACGCTCACCCGGCTTGTAAATAGAGGAAGCATCATCCGAAATGGACAAAGAAACTTCAGTTGTTTTAGAAGACAATCCGAAATCAAAAATCGTAAGATCTCCGTTTAAACGAAATCTATCTTTGATGTTTTGTGCATATGGCAGGTGCGGTTCGAATACAAAAATTTTACACCTGTATTTCGCATAAATGTCACTCGCCCATTGACCTTCATATCCTCCTAAAT
>JAHEZH010000054.1 GCA_023251155.1 Flammeovirgaceae bacterium
TCAGATTCTTGCCTGGCTTGAAGATTCCAATAGTGATTTGACTAAGCTGATTGCTGCCAATGATGCGACGCTGACTGGCGATATCTATATGGGCAATAGTTTGAAGCAATGGTAGAAAGTAGTTAACTCATTCACATTACGCGTATTGGTGAGTCTTAGTAAAAAAGAAAGTGACAGCGATCTGAAAGTGAAGGAGAAGTTTGCTGCTATTGTCGGTAATCCTTCAAAGTATCCCGTGTTGTCCAGCTCAGGTGATAATCTTCAGTTTACCTTTAATGCAGCGTATAATCCCTATCCTAAGAATCCTACTTCATTGGGAAGAGATGGTACGCGTGAAAATGTGGGATCTGCTTTTCTTGATCTGACTACTACATTAAAAGATCCTCGTACGTTTATAGCGGCCACTCCTGCTCCGGCAAAATTATTAGCAGGTAAAACGTATAAAGATTTTACGGCTTATGTAGGTGCACCCGCAGGACTGAGCATGGGAACTTTGGGCGCGAATGCACAAGGTGGTGAATATTCCTATATCAATGCGCTCCGCTATTCGTTTGACTTTGCCGGATCGAAAGCAGAGGCCGCCATTATCATCGGTTATCCTGAGCTGTGCTTCAACATTGCTGAAGGAATTAACCGTGGATGGGCCACAGGCGATGCGTCCACCTGGTATACAAAAGGAATTACGGCTGCTATGAACTTCTTAGGCATTACTGAAGGCAGTTCAATCCCGGTTGGAAATTTAACCGGTACGACGGTCTATGGTTCAATTGATAATATCTCGATTGCAGCTTACCTGGCTCAACCTGCCGTACAATATCAGGGTGGTACGGCCGGACTTACGCAAATTCTTCAGCAGAAATACCTGGCCTTCTGGCAAAACTCCAACTGGGAAGCATTTTTTAATCAGCGCAGAACCGGAGTTCCCGTTTTCTCTGAAGGGGCCGGAAGTGGAAATGGCAATAAGATTGCAAAAAGATGGCAGTATCCAAGAGCAGAAGCAGATGCCAATACACTTAACTATAATGCAGCTGTTCAACGTCAGTTCAATGGCAGCGATGATCTGAACGGTAAACTTTGGATCATTCAATAAAGTCGTTGAAGTGACTTGCCTCACTGTATTCTCTTTCTCTTAGTATAGGGTTTTAACCGGGGGTTGTCATGGCCTCCGGTTATTTTTTTAAATCAGAAAAAACAGATGTCATCGCGCAGAAATTTTATTAAACAATCAGCAGCAGGATTAGGAACGGTATTACTTCCTTCTGCTTTGTCAGCGAATACCGTACCGGCCTCTCAGAAGCGAAAGCGTGCGCTTCGCATTGCCCACATTACGGATGTACACATTCTCGGGCAGGCCAATGCAGAAGCAGCTCTCAAAAGAGTAGTGGAAGAAATTAATTCATTGAAAGATAAACCGGACCTGATCATCAACACAGGTGATACCGTAATGGATGAAAACAGACAGACGCGGGAAGAAGTAGAAGCCCGGTGGAGTGTGTGGAATAGGATTATGAAATCGAATACCATTCCCATGCGTAGTGCGTTAGGCAATCATGATGTCTGGTATGGACCGGATGACGTGCTGGACAAGGAGTATAAAAAGGATAAACGTTATGGAAAACAATGGGCTATTGAAATGCTCGGACTTCCTCATCGCTATTATTCTTTTGAAAGCCATGGCTGGCAGTTTATAGCTCTGGATAGCATCAACGGATCGTCCGGATATCAATTGGACGAGGAGCAGCTCAACTGGTTGAAAGACGAGCTGGCTCACTTACCGGCCACCCGTCCTGTGTGTGTATTTAATCACGTGCCCATTATTTCGATGGGGCCATTGATGTATGAAACCAAGCGTAAAGAAGTTGCCGAAGTGCATTTCCCCTCCGGAGATATGCATCATGATCATCAGCTGATAAAAGATATTTTCTACCAGCATAAAAATGTGAAGTTGTGCCTGAGTGGCCATGTTCATTACATCGATGAAGTAGAGTACCTGGGGGTGAAGTATTTGTGCAACGGTGCCGTGTCCGGAAACTGGTGGGGAAACCCGATTGCGCTGGATGAATTTCCTCCGGTCTATGCCATTATCGACTTATACACGGACGGAAGCAGTGAATGTGAATTGAAGTTTTATAATACGGCTTTGCAATGACGCTTTCGAAAACCGGATGGGTTCTCCTTCTCGTGTTGAGTGGGAGCAACATAGTGGCGCAAGACACGCCCTTGGAATTCTGGTTCTGGCCCAAATATACATTAGGTCAGAAAGCCGAAAACTATCCCGGCCCCCGGATGGAAGCCCCCGTGTCGCAGTTTAATGTCATTCAATCAGAGTCAGTACCGCTGATCTTTCACGGAGAAGAGCCTACGGAAAGGGTGATTGATTTTGTCAAGTCATCACAGCTTCCGAAGAATCCGTTTTCCATCGAAATGTGGTTAGTGAATCACGTCAATCAGCCGGTAGGAGTGATGGCGACTTTGAAGAATAGAATATCCGGTGAAGAGCCGGCATGGCTTGTCGGAGTATATGGACGCGATCTGGTGTACACATTGAAAACGGAAGACTCTCATTTTGCGACCATGATTCAACACAAAATAAAGGAGCGCGGATGGAAAGACTACTGGGGACATGTGGTGGCTACGTACGATGGAAACAACATGAAACTTTACCTGAATGGTGAATTGATTACCGAGGGAGCAGTAGGCAAGCGAAAGGCAAATGACGATTCCATGTATGAACTGGAGGTGGCCTCCTATATGAAGAATGAACCCTACATGGATTTAGGAAATCAGCTGAAGATGCTTCGCATTCACCCGCGGGCTTTGAGCAAAGAAGAAATCCGCCAGCGGATGGACAAGTTGATGTCCATGGTGACGGAAGGGAAACTCTTTCCCGGTCTCTTCCACTTCACAGCAGGGCCTTACCTTAACAATGCCTCGCAGTCGGGCATCAGCATGGTATGGGAAACCGACCGTGCAGCAGACTTTGTTGTTGAATATGGCAAGCAGGTTCCTTATGATAAAAAGATCGTTTTGAATACACAAAAAATAGAGAAGGAGGCAGGTGGTGCTGAAAGTACTATTTATAAAGTGACACTGACCGATTTAGAACCCGAGACGCCGTATTTCTACAACATCAAAGCGACTGCACGTGACGGTACGGTGATGCAGTCCGGTCCACTCACGTTTACCACTGCAGTGCGGGAGTCCGGTTCGTACTCCTTTGCTGTAATCGGAGATACCGAAGCAAGACCTCACATCAACGATCGTATCTCAAAGATGGTTTGGGAAGAACGACCCAATTTTGCGGTGATCGTTGGTGACCTGACGGACGGTGGAGTGAAGGATCACAAATTTGAATGGAATTATGAATACTTTCAGGGGATCACCCAACTGGCAAGTCGTGTCCCCATTTTTCCTGTACCCGGTAATGGAGAGGATGATCTGTACTGGTATAATCAGTATCATGTTCTTCCCAAGAATGACGGGTATTACACTTTTCATTATGGCAATGCACAATTCTTTATGCTGAACAGCAACCGGCCACAGGATTTTTCTACGGAAGGCAAACAGTATCAATGGCTGGAGGAAGAGCTGAAGAAGTCCACCGCGACATGGAAGTTTGTGGCCCATCACCATGCCCCTTACTCGGCAGACGACGATGACTATGGTGATTCATGGAAGCAGAAGGCCGAGACCGGAGACCTCGCTATCCGAAAGATTGTTCCCTTATATGAAAAGTATAAAGTAGATATGGTCTTCTTTGGTCACCTGCATACCTATCAGCGTACACTTCCCATCAAGGATAATAAGGTAAGTCAGCAGAATGGCGTCATCTACGTGCAAGGTGGCGGTGGCGGTGGTAATCTTGAAGATTTCGCACCATCGCGTGCGTGGTTTAGTGCGAAGACGTATCGTGGTCATCATTATTTTATCATTACGGTGCATGACCGGGAGCTTAATTTTAAAATGTATGATACGGAAGGAAGGATGAAAGATTATCTTGATTTAAAAAAATAAGGATTATCCGTACCTCAGGCCGTTGACGGTGAGTTCATAAAAAAAGGGGATGTACTCCATGCACGTGATTGCTCTTCGCTTCAAAGCCATTCCGTAAAAGTTCAAGGGATGAGGTGGCGAAGACGGTTACTCGTTGCGTAATCGTGTAACGGGATTCTCCTGTGCAGTGCGCCATCCATGGTAAAGCACGATGATGAGGGCTACCGCCAGGATAAGTGTGCCACCGGAAGCAAACATCCACCAGCGGAGAGGCACGCGGTAATTAAAATGGGACAGAACCCACCGGGCAACCCACACCGATAAAGGAATGACCAGCACCAGTGCGTAGAACACAGGACGGAGAAAATCCTGCGAAAGGGAAATGAGCACACGCAGAATACCGGCACCAAATACTTTGCGTATGCTCATCTCTTTACTTCTTTGCTCGGCTACAAATCCGGAGAGTCCGAATAACCCCAGACAGGAGATAAAGATGGTCATACCCGCAAAGATGGAAATCATCAGGCTGGTGTCAGCCATTTCGTGGAAGTGCTGCTGGTATTCTTCTTGTGTAAACCGGAATTGAAACGGATGTTCAGGACTGATCTGCTTGCACATTTTCTCGATCGTGTCCAGCGTGGATTTCCAATTGTGGGTGTCATCCACACGAAGATACAGATGACGCACCGTATTCGGCTGGAGGAACACGGCCATGGGTGCAATACTTCCAAAAGGATTATTGTAAACAAAGTTTTGAAATACACCCACCACCGTATGTCCACCCACTACACTGCCCACCGGATTCGTCAGGCCCATCTTCGCTACCGCGGATTCGTTAATCAGGCAGGAAGAAGAATCGCTGGCAAATTGTGGTTCAAAGTCGCGACCTGCCACCAAGGGTAGTCCAATGGTGGTCGTCCAGTTGTAATCCACATCTGTAACCACAATTGACAACTCTTCGCCATCGCGTTTGCCTGTCCAGTCCATGCCCGTGACCGATCCACCGGAGTAAAGAATGTTTCCCGATCCACCGGTGACCGAACGGATGCCAGGCAATCGTGCGGCTTCATTTTTAAGATAACCGAATTTGGAAGACAGCGTGGAATCCAGACGGATGTCGATCAGGTTTTTCTGTTCATATCCCATCGGACGGTGTTGTACATAGTCAAACTGTGAATACATGATGATGGTACTGATGAGGCAGAAGATGGAGATGATAAATTGAAACGTCACCAGTCCCTTGCGAAGGCCACCTCCCTTCAGGTCAGTGATTCTGCCTTTCAATACTTTCACCGGAAGAAAGCGGCTGAGGAAAAGCGCGGGATAACTCCCCGCCACGAGAGAGGTGATCATTACGATACCCATGAGTGCCGCCCATAGGGTGAAGCGGGTCAGGTGAAGTTGCGCCGAGGCGTGTGTCATGGTATTAAAGGAGGGGAGAACCAGGTACACCAGTGACAGAGCGGTAACCAGTGAGAGGGAAGTAATCAGAAACGATTCGTTCAGAAACTGAAAGGCAATTCCTTTGCGTGAGGCCCCCAGTACTTTTCGTACCCCCACCTCACGGGCACGGTATTCGGATTGTGCCGTAGCGATGTTCATGAAATTAATGCATGCAATCAAGAGCATGAATGCTCCAAACCCGGTTAGCATATAGACTACCGTTATCCGTCCCCCGTCGGGATGCCCATTGGAAAAACTTCCATGCAGGTAAAGGTCTTTGAACGGATACGCAAACTGTGTCACGGTTTTGTCCTCCGAGCGTTCCTGCAGAAGACGGGTCATCTTACTGTTGAAAAGCGGAAGGTCAGCGGACGAATGAAGTTGAACGTATGTAGTGATACGGTTGTCGTCCCACTTTTTTAACCATTCATTCTCTTTTTCAAAAACGGAAAAAGGAATAATCAGGTCAAAGCGGATAGAGCTGTATACGGGAACATCTTCCATGACGGCACCGACAGTAAGCGCATGGTGCTTATTAAAAACAATCAATTGACCGATTGGATTGGTATCAGCAAAAAGTTTTGTTGCCATTGAGCGGGTGACCACCACGCCATTACCTTGCTCGAGGGTACTCACTGCATTTCCGGAAACAGAGGGAAAGGTCATCATGCGCAGGAGATCAGGGTCCGCATAGATACCCGATTCATAGGTGATCTTGTCGTTGACATTCAATTGCTCACCGCCAAAACCGGCTACACGCGCGGCATATTTTACTTCGGCAAAGTCGGTGCGCAAGGCCGCAGCCATAGGCCCTGCTGTGGATTCACCGGTAGAAATACCATCATTGGTCTTTTGGTTTCTCATCAGCACATGCAGGCTGTTTAACTCCTGGTGAAATTGATCGTAGCGCAGTTCATCCATTACTACCAGCAGAATAAGGATGCTGGTCGTCAGCCCGATGGTAAGTCCGGAAATATTGATCAACGAGGTGACTTTGTTCTTGAGCAGGGTTCTCCAGCTCATTTTGAAATAGCTAAGGATCATCATCATTTGGGTTGCGAGGGTAGGTGTGGGAGTACTTGATCGTTTTGAAGATTGAAATGGACGCAGTACGGTGAATACCGTGCGGATGTATTTCCAGCGTGCTTTGCGCAAACCGTATTGCTTTACCCAAAGCAGGAACAGTTCACGAAGATCTCCTTCCACTTCTTCCCGGGTAGCCTGCGCGCTAAACCGTTTGAGTAGTTGCTGTGCCCAACGTGGTGGGAGTGTGTTTTTAGACATGGATGAAATAGGTTTAGTTTCCTGCAAGACCTAAAAATTTTGCTGGAAGTACCTTCCAGATTTTTTCTCTCAGTTCTCTTACCTGCCGGATGGCTTTAATGCCCATGGCGGTAAGCGTAAAATATCTTTTTCTGCGGCCACCCCGTTCGGCAGAAGCGCCACCCATTTCAGAGACAATGAATCCTTTTTCCTCCAGTCGCTGTAATGTTGTATGCACGGTATTAAACCCTACGGAGCGCCCGGATTGCTTTTCGATTTCCTGCGTGATGGTAACCCCGTAGGCATCGCCTTCCAGTGAGGCGGTAATCAGCAGTACCAGTTCTTCGAATTCACCTAACGTTATTCGTTTCATGCCCGAGTGATTGATTATATCTTATTTTGTCGATCAAATAAGGTGCCAGTTCGTCATGATCGCTTTCATGATCGAAAAACGGGGCATTTGTCAAACACTACCTGTTCGCACCCGAACAATTGACGTTCACAATAGCGACACTGCCGGTTAGTGCTTGGCCAGGCAGCCTGTTCACTACGTGCAGGAGGTTTACATCCGGTCAAAATGAGTTATTTCCTGTATTGCTACCTTGAATTCAGAATCTCTTCAGATTCAATTCGTTGGTTTGGATTAATCGATGATGCGACAATCCAGTGCCATAATCCTTTTACTTGTTTATCTTTCGGTTAACACCGAATTACAGGAGATTGCGCGTATTCCTGTCTTGTTTGAGCACTTTGCTGAGCACAGGCAGAGAAATACGGAGGTGAGTTTTATTGATTTTATCGTACTGCATTATTTCAGTGGTGATATCAGAGATAGTGACTACCAGCGTGATCAACAGCTGCCTTTTAAGAGTATGCATTGCGAAGGGGTGACGAATTTTATTGCCATACCTGCCGAACCGGTGGAAGCACTTTTGCCAAAGACATGCTGTACGTTGGTTGAAGCGGGTATGTATGTGTCGCAGTTTAATTCTTCTTTGTTTCAGTTCACCATCTGGCAACCGCCAAGAGCTTAATCAGGTTTCTGTTTTCATTCGTGTAGTGGTTGGCGATTATGACCCCGGTCAGAAAAGCCAAACTATTCTCCAACTTTAAAATGATTCAGCTTCATGCTCCATTCCATTATTCAATTTTCCATACGCAATAAGCTCATCGTGGGCTTGTTCATTGCCGCACTCATCGGATGGGGAAGTTATGAGGTCACTCAGCTTCCCATTGATGCCGTGCCCGATATCACGAATAACCAGGTGCAGGTGCTCACCATTGCACCTTCGCAGTCCGCGCTGGACATTGAGCGGCTGGTTACTTTTCCTGTAGAACAAACCATGGCGACCATTCCCGGTATTGAAGAGATTCGTTCCTTCTCTCGGTTTGGATTGTCGGTAGTGACCATTGTTTTCACCGATGCTACCGATGCCTACTGGGCACGGCAGCAGGTAAGTGAACGGCTTGGAGAAGCCAGGAAACAAATTCCTCCCGGAGTGGGCACTCCGGAGTTAGCACCCATGACCACAGGGCTTGGAGAAATTTACCAATACATCATAAAAACAAAGCCCGGTTATGAGAATACTTATACGGTAATGGAGTTGCGTACCATTCAGGACTGGATTGTACGCCGGCAGTTATTAGGTACTAAAGGTGTAGCGGATGTAAGCAGTTTTGGCGGTTACCTCAAGCAATTTGAAATCGCCCTGTCACCTGAAAAATTAAGAAGCCTTAACCTGTCGGTCAGTGAAGTATTTGCTGCACTGGAAAACAACAATCAGAATACAGGTGGTGCGTACATCGAAAAGAATACCAGTGCCTACTTCATTCGCAGCGAAGGTCTGATCAAGTCCATCGATGACATCGGTAATATCATCGTACGCAGCACGGATACCGGTATGCCACTATTGATGCGTGATGTGTCTACGATTAAGCTGGGTAACGCTATCCGCTTCGGAGCGATGACCCAAAACGGAAAAAGTGAAACGGTAGGTGCCGTGGTGATGATGCTGAAAGGAGCCAACTCTTCACAGGTGATTGCCAATGTAAAAGAACGCATCGCCATCATTGACAAAACATTGCCGGAGGGGGTTACCATAGAGCCCTTTCTTGATCGTACCAAACTGGTCAACAATGCCATTGATACGGTGACGCGCAACCTGGCTGAAGGTGCGCTTATTGTCATCTTCGTCTTGGTTCTATTGCTTGGAAATGTAAGAGCAGGGTTGGTAGTGGCTTCTGTGATTCCACTGGCCATGCTGTTTGCCATCATCATGATGAACCTGTTTGGTGTATCGGGAAACCTGATGAGTCTGGGGGCGATTGATTTCGGGTTGATCATAGACGGAGCGGTAATTATCGTTGAGGCCACCTTGCATCACATTGCTACCTCAGGCATCACTACCCGACTCACGCAGGATCAGATGGATGATGAGGTCGGCGCATCCGCCAATAAAATGATGCACGCTGCCGCTTTTGGGCAAATCATCATCCTTATTGTTTATCTTCCTATTCTTTCACTGGTGGGTATTGAAGGAAAAATGTTTAAGCCCATGGCACAGACGGTGATCTTCGCCATTATTGGGGCATTCATTTTATCGCTTACGTATGTTCCCCTGGCTTCTTCCTTGTTCTTAAGCAGGGTGCCCGTACATAAAAAGAACATCTCGGACCGAATCATTAACCGAATTCATAAGATCTATGAGCCAGCGCTGACATGGGCGTTGACCAAAAGAAGGACTGTCCTGGCCACCTCCGTTGTTTTGCTACTGGCGAGCATTACTCTGTTTGCTACCATGGGTGGTGAGTTTCTTCCTGAACTGGATGAAGGCGATTTTGCAGTAGATACACGCCTGATTACAGGTACCAACCTGACCTCTACCGTGCAGGCTACGCTCAAGGGTGAGGAAGTTCTTTTAAAGAATTTTCCTGAGGTGGAAAAAGTGATTGCCAAAATCGGCTCCGCTGAAATACCGACAGACCCCATGCCCATTGAAGCGGCCGATATGATGGTGGTCATGAAAGACAAATCGGAATGGGTGAGTGCCAGTACCAAAGAGGAGATGATCGCCAGGATGCAAAAGGCATTGAGTGAAAATGTACCTGGTGTGTGGTTCGGATTTCAGCATCCCATTCAAATGCGCTTTAATGAATTGATGACGGGCGCGCGTCAGGATGTGGTAGTCAAAGTATATGGGGAAGATCTGGATCAGCTGACCACCTATGCAGCCCAGATCGGTAAACTGGCCAACGCCATAGAGGGAACAGAAAGTCTTTTCATTGAGAACATGACAGGCCTTCCGCAAATCATCATCCGCCTGAAACTGGATCAACTGGCGCGGTTTAATTTAACCATTCGGCAGGTCAATGAAGTAATTAATACTTCCATGGCAGGGCAGAGCGCAGGGCTTTTGTTTGAAGGAGAAAAGCGATTTGATATTGTTGTACGCCTGGACACTCAGAATCGTAAATCCATTGAGGATATCCGTAACCTGTACATTACTTCGGCTAACGGAATGCAAGTACCCCTGTCGCAGGTGGCCGATGTGGTATTGGAAGTGGGACCGAACCAGATTCAACGCGATGATGCCAAGCGCAGAATTGTGGTGGGATTCAATACGCGTGGGCGCGATGTGCAAAGTATCGTACAGGAGTTGCAGAAGAAAGTAGATACCGGGGTGAAATTTGCTCCCGGCTATTATGTTACCTATGGGGGTACGTTTAAAAATCTGCAGGAAGCCAAATCGCGCCTTGCTATAGCGGTGCCGGTATCGCTGGTGCTCATATTCATTCTCTTGTTTTTTGCGTTTGGCTCCGTGAAGCAAGGGCTGCTTATTTATACAGCCATACCGTTGTCAGCCATTGGTGGCGTGTTTGCCTTATGGCTTCGCGGTATGCCCTTCAGTATTTCAGCAGGTATCGGGTTCATCGCACTTTTTGGAGTAGCGGTACTTAATGGCATCGTACTCATTGCTGAATTCAATCAGTTAAAGAAATCCGGTTTAACCGATTTAAAAGACATCATCATGAAAGGCACCGCCACACGGTTACGTCCTGTGATAATGACGGCAATGGTTGCCTCGCTGGGTTTTTTACCGATGGCGTTATCTCACGGCAGTGGTGCCGAAGTGCAGAAGCCATTAGCTACTGTAGTGATTGGTGGACTGCTGACCGCTACATTACTGACGTTGATTATTCTGCCCGTGTTGTACATGGTTGCGGAAAACATTTCAGCAAGAAAAACAAAACCATCCACGGTAGCCGTGCTCCTGATTTTCTTTCTGTTCGGTATTGGTAGTGTCACTCAGGCACAAACCACACGTGTGAGTATTTTTAAAACGGAAAGACAATTCCTTGAGCGTATTCCGGACCAGACGTTTGAAGTAAAGAATCATCCGCAAGCCGTTTCATTGGACAATCTTTCAACGCTCACTATCCGAGCCACCACCGGAACATATAAATTCGAATATGGTGATCTGTATGGGTATGCCAACGGTTCCGAATATCATCGTGCTTTTGGCAAGAGAAGCCCTCTTCATTTTTTTGGCTATTACAAAATAATCGACTGCCAGGGGTTAACACTTTACTCCAGAATGATTCATCACGGAAGAGGGGCAGGGGTGGATTATTTTTTCAGTACCGGCATATCCGAGCCGGTGCGGAAGCTTACGTTGCATGAATTGAAAAAAGCGTATTCCGGCAATCCCTCCTTCATTGAAAATGTGAAGCCTGTTTTTCGTGACTACTACATTGCCCTTACTTACAGAGACGGTAATGGCAGGGCGTTATTAAATAACCTGTACCTCCAATCCATCGATTCCTTATGAAACACACTTCGCTGGTTATGTTTTTAGTGACCATCTCTGCTTCCTGTTTCTCGCAGGAAACAGTGATCACATTAAATGATGCACTGAAGCAAGCCCTCGAGAAGAATCCATCCATTCAGGCAGCAGCGCTGGAAACATCACGACAAATGACATTGAAGAAGACCGCTTTTGAACTGCCAAAGACCGATGTCTCCCTGATGTATGGACAGTATAACAGCATTCAAAAAGGAGACAACAACCTGACGCTGACTCAGTCCATTCCTTTTCCCACGCTGTTCGGAGCACAAAATGGTTTGAATAAGGCAATGATTACTTCCGCGGAGCTGAAGGAGAACGTAAGCAAGAACGAACTCACTTTTCAGGTGAAACAGGTATTCAATCAGCTGTTGTATTTGAAACTGCGTCATCAATCCCTTATGCAGCAGGATAGCCTGCTCAGCGATCTTTTACGAATAGCCAATGTGCAATACAAAACAGGGGAGAGTACACTGGTGGCCAGGACCTCAGCAGAAACACAACTCTTCGAGATTCAAAATCAGAAGGCAAGAAATGAAGCGGATATACAAATTGCGTTGCGTCACCTTCAGTTGCTTTGTTTGTTGCCGGCACTCGCTGATGTACAGGGAAGTTTAGAAAATTTCAGTACTGTACCTGAAATGGATTCAACGGCCATTCAGCAGAATCCATCCCTGGCCTACACCCGGCAACAGATGGATGTAGCGAACTGGCAGCGAAAGGTGGAGGCCTCCAGGGTTTTGCCTGATTTGCGTGTTGGTTACTTCAATCAGACGCTGATTGGTATTCAAAACATCGATGGCCAGGATCGCTACTTCGGTTCCAACAAACGCTTTCAGGGATTACAGGCAGGCGTATCCATTCCGCTTTGGTTTGCTCCTCATATGGCGAGAATCAAGGCCGCTTCAATCGCTACGGAGGTAGTCAGGAAGCAGAGTGAATCCTTTACGCTCCAGCTGACGCAACAATACAATCAGGCCTTGCAGGAATTAATCAAGAACCGGAATAGCCTGGATTACTACCGAAGTGCTGCTCTTAAAACGGCAGACTTGCTCATTACCCAAAGTCGCCTGGCATTCAAAAGCGGAGAGGTGGACCACACCGTGTTATTGCTTAACCTGAAGCAGGCACTGTCTATTCGTGAGGGATACCTGATTGCCCTGCAACAATACAATCAAAGCATCATTATTATCGATTATTTAAACGGCAAGATCTAGCATGAAATCGTCATTCACTGCGTACCCCATCGGGATGATACCTGGAAGACGACTCCATGGCTGCGAACGAACTAAAAATGAACACATGAGAAATTTAGGACTATTCACTATAAGTGCCCTGCTCATCATGGCCTGTGGCAGCAAAAAACAGGAGCCCGCCTTAGTGGCGGATTCCTTAAGTGCAAACGTGATCACGCTTACGCCATCACAGTATACCGCTTCGGAGATTGCATTGGGTAAAATGGAAAGGAAGCGTGTGGCCAAACGGATTACCGTCAATGGCAAACTGGATGTGCCACCGCAAAACCTTGTGATTATATCGGCACCCCTGGGCGGTTTTGTCAAGTCGACTGATCTTTTGCAAGGGATGAAAGTAAACAAAGGAGATGTACTGGCCGTGCTTGAAAACCAGGACTACATACAGCTGCAACAGGACTATCTCGATAATGCGAGTAAACTGGAATTCCTTCAGGTGGAGTATGACCGCCAGCAGGAACTGGCAAAAGAAAATGTCAATGCACAGAAAGCCTTGCAACAATCGAAGTCGCAATATGAAAGTATGAAAGCGATGGTGAGCGGACTGGAAGCAAAGCTGGAGATGATTACTATTTCTCCTGCTGCTTTAAAGAATGGAAAGATAAAATCAACGATTCAGTTGCGGTCACCGATCAATGGATTTATCACGGTCGTGAACGTGAGCATCGGCCAGTTTGTAACGCCCACAGAGGTGATGTTTAAAATTGTGAACCTGGAACACATGCATGCGGAACTTCAGGTGTATGAAAAAGACATCAATAAGATAGCCATTGGGCAACAGGTGACATTTCAGTTGGCCAACGATACAACCACACACAAAGCGACTGTTCATCTGGTGGGCAAGGAAATCAGCCCAGAACGCACCGTTCGTATTCATTGCCACCTGGAGAAAGAGGACAAGTCGTTGCTTCCGGGCATGTTTGTTACGGCCACGATTGAAACTGCTTCCGAAGAGGCCGATGTTGTTCCCACCACGTCCATCTCCAACTTCGAAGGAAAGGATTATATATTCGTATCTTCCGGTGATCACCAGTTCAGGGCCATTCCTGTCAATGCCGGTATCGCTGTTGGGGAATTTACAGAAGTACACGTGTCAGAGAAGATAGCACCAGGAACATCGGTTGTAACCCGTGGGGCTTTTCAACTGATGGGATTATTGAAGAACAACCAGGAATAAACAGAACTCCATTCATTCTAATATGTCAGCTACATCCGATCATGGTATAAAGGGCTTAACCTCATCACAGGTATCAGAGGCACGTGCACTCCATGGTCGCAATGAAGTGATTCGTGAAGCGCATTATTTTCTCACCACAGTGAAAGGTCTTTTTAAAGACCCGATGCTTTTACTGTTACTGGTAGCCTCCTCGTTGTACTTTATCAGTGGCGAGGTGGGTAATGGCGTATTTAT
Organism: Flammeovirgaceae bacterium; assembly: GCA_023251155.1. Classification (GTDB taxonomy): domain Bacteria; phylum Bacteroidota; class Bacteroidia; order Cytophagales; family Cyclobacteriaceae; genus ELB16-189. The sequence goes on from JAHEZH010000054.1 coordinate 14,208, forward strand.
GATTTCTGCTATCTTCCTGGTCATCGGAATTTCATGGTATCAGGAGTCAAGAAGCCGTAACGCGCTGGCCGCATTGAAATCATTGACGCAACCCACGAGTAAAGTAATCCGTGATGGGGCCACGGTAGAAATCAGGAGAGAAGAGATTGTGGTTGGGGATTTTATGATAGTCGAAGAAGGTTCATCCGTTCCTGCCGATGGTGTCATCGTTCATTCCAATGATTTCTCTGTCAATGAATCCATACTCACCGGTGAATCGATGCCCGTGAGTAAAAATAAAGAAGAGAACCATAACGAAGTATTTCAGGGGACAACGGTAACCGGAGGACTGGCCATCTGTGAAGTCAAAGCCATAGGAGCAGCCACTTCGTTAGGCAAGATCGGAAAGAGCCTTGAATCCATTGATGAAGAAGATACTCCGTTGCAGAAGCAGATCGGAAATTTTGTAAAGAAGATGGCCTATGTGGGTGCGGCCGTCTTCTTCATTGTGTGGGGAATTTACTATTTCAGATCGCACCAGGTACTTAGCAGTCTACTCAAGGCACTTACGTTGGCCATGAGCATTCTTCCGGAAGAAATACCGGTTGCCTTTACCACCTTTATGGCGCTGGGTGCATGGCGCTTAATGAAGCTGGGGATTATTGTAAAGCATACGAAGACGGTGGAAACATTGGGAAGTGCCACCGTTATCTGTACGGATAAAACCGGAACGATTACGGAGAACAGAATGAGTCTGGCCCGACTTTTTGAGCTGGCAACGAATAAGATAATAACACCCGAAAAGGCAACATCCGAAGAGAAAGAGTTGATCACGGTTGCGATGTGGGCCAGTGAACCCATACCATTTGATCCGATGGAAATCGCCTTGCACGAGGCGTATGGAAAATCAACAGCTACGGATTCGCGACCGGAATACCACATGGTTCATGAATATCCGCTGGGAGGAAGACCTCCCATGATGACGCATGTTTTTGAGAATGCGGCAGGCCACCGCATCATTGCCGCCAAAGGAGCACCCGAGGCGATGATGCAGGTAGCTCATCTGAATGAAGAGGAGAAGAGGAATATCCTGTCTGCGATACAGACATTAGCGGAAGAAGGATTTCGCGTATTGGGTGTTGGTATTTCCACTTTCGCAGGAAATGATTTTCCGGTGAACCAGCAGCAACTTACATTCCGGTTCATGGGCCTGGTGGCCTTCTATGATCCTCCTAAGAAAAACATCGCCCGTGTATTCGATTCGTTTTACAAAGCCGGTATAGCAGTAAAGATCATCACCGGAGATAATGCAGCCACCACTTCCACCATCGCCCGGCAGATTGGCTTCAAAGGGGCAGAGAAAACAATGAACGGAGAAGAACTATTGAAGCTGAGTGAAGAGGAGCTGAACGTAAACGTAATGAAGGTCACTATCTTTACACGCATGTTCCCTGATGCGAAGCTGCGGATACTGAATGCACTGAAAGCCAACCATCAGATTGTGGCCATGACCGGTGACGGTGTCAATGATGGCCCTGCACTGAAGGCCGCACACATTGGTATCGCCATGGGAAAGAAAGGAAGCGAAATAGCGAAGGAAGTCTCATCGCTGATATTAAGTGATGATGATCTTGCCAAGATGGTCGACGCGGTGGCCATGGGGCGAAGAATTTATTCTAACCTGAAGAAAGCCATTCAGTACATTATTTCCATTCATATTCCCATTATCCTCACGGTATTTATCCCGCTGGTATTGGGCTGGATTTATCCCGGTATCTTCACACCGGTACATGTGATTTTTCTTGAACTGATCATGGGGCCAACGTGCTCCATTATTTATGAGAATGAGCCAATGGAAAAGAATACAATGCAGCAACAGCCCCGACCGGTTACAGATACCTTTTTCAGTATGAAGGAATTAGGCACCAGTATTATACAAGGATTGGTGATCACCGCCGGTACATTGTTTATTTATCAGTATTCCGTTCGTCAGGGGTACAGTGAAGAGGTCACACGGACAATGATATTTCTCACGCTGATCGCTGCCAATGTTTCACTTACTTTAGTAAACCGGTCTTTCTACTACTCCATTTTGACGACACTGGGCTACAAGAATAATCTGGTGTTATTCATTACAGGTACGACCATTGGCTTGACCACTTTGTTATTACTCATTCCGGCCTTCACCCGCTTCTTTAAATTTGATGTGATGGATGCATTTCAGCTGATGCTTAGTATCGGCATTGGGTGTGCCAGTGTGATCTGGTTTGAGTTGGTTAAAGCGGGTAAAAGAAGAGCAACCCTGCATGTATAAGAAAGACGAGTGATCGATAGACAGTGAACGATGAAAATACTGATCGTAGAAGACGAGCGTGAAATGGCTAAAAGCATTGTGCAATACCTGCGCCAGGAGAGTTACGTTTGCGAAGTAGCCTATACGGCAGCGGAGGCAGAAGAGAAAATTATGATGCACGATTATGACTGTGTACTGCTGGATATTACACTGCCGGATGGAAATGGGTTGACAGTAATGGAGAAGCTGAAGGGGCAAGGCAAACTGGATGGGGTCATCATTTTATCTGCCAAAAATTCGCTCGATGATAGAATTAAAGGATTGAACCTGGGTGCGGACGATTACATTCCCAAACCATTTCACCTGGCTGAATTGGGGGCACGTGTATCGTCCGTTATTCGCAGGAAACGATTTGGAGGAAATAATAAAATTACCCTGCATGAAATTACAATTGATCTGCTCGGAAAATCGGTCAGCGTGAATGGCCGGATGGTTGACCTTACGAGGAAAGAGTATGATCTTCTCTTGTTCTTACTATCCAACAAAGGCAGGGTAGTAATGAAGAATGCCATTGCGGAGCACCTTTCAGGTGATGATGCCGAAGTGTTCGACAACTTTGATTTCATTTATGCCCACATGAAGAACTTAAAAAAGAAATTGAGTGAAGCCCACTGCCCGGATTATATTAAGACCGTTTACGGCCTGGGATACAAATTTGAACTATGAAGCTGCTTGACCGCACCATAAAAAATTACCTGCTGTATTCGATTCTGTTGGTAATTTCCTGCACGCCATTATTTTATTTTTCGATCCGGTATTTGTTTGAACACGACATGGACGAAGTGTTGATCGCCCATAAGGACGATTTTAACCGATCAATAGCGTACATGAAATCGGGTAAGGATATCGATTTTTATCACCTGATGAATAAGGAATTTGTACTCCGGCCAACGGCTGTTCTTCCTTTAAGAGATTCACTTTTTACGCTGGACTTGTATGACAGTAGTGCCGCCACACGTGTTCCGCATCGGATCTTCAGTACGGGGGTCACCGTAAATGGACAACACTATGAACTTCAGATCAGGGAATCGATGGTGAATACGAGGTCACTGATCGGAGCGATCATGAGTATACAAGTGCTGATGCTTTCGTTATTGTTAGGAGGTCTGGTATTGATCAATCGCAGGCTTTCTAAAAAGATCTGGAGTCCCTTTTATATCCTTCTCGAAAGAGTAAAGAAATACCAGATCGACCAGGATAAAACACTGGAGCTTCCTCCTTCTTCCACAGCCGAATTCAGAGACCTTGGTCTGGTAATACGACAGCTGATTGACAAAAACCATGATGCGTATCAAAGTCAAAAGGAATTCACCGAGAATGCGTCACATGAATTGCAAACTCCACTGGCGATCAGCCGGGCGAAGCTTGAGCTGCTGGCCCAGACCAAAGAGCTTACTCAGGAGCAGGCAGAGCTGGTAGAAAATTTACTGGATTCGATCGACCGGCTAACGCGGCTAAACAAGAGTCTGTTACTTTTATCAAAAATTGAGAACAGGCAGTTTTTTGAAACGGAGGACATTTCACTGAAGGCGGTAGTCAATCGATCCATAGAGGCTTATCACCGGCAGGCGCGGGAAAGACACATTACCGTAAACTTTGAAGTAACCGAAGATGCGGTACTTCGGATTAATCCAATCATACTCGAAGTACTTACCAGCAATCTGATTTCGAATGCCATTCGCTATACTCCGGATCAAGGAGAGGTGATGATCAAACAGACCGGAACTCAATTGCAGATCAGTAATACCGGATTACCACTTCAGCATCCTGAAAAATTGTTTGAGCGTTTTCATCGTGAATCAAGAACAATTTTGGGAAGCGGGCTCGGATTAGCACTGGTAAAGAAAATATGTGAGGTGAGTAATTATCAGGTTTCGTACCGGTACTCGTCAGCCATGCACCATTTTATCATTTCGTTTTAAACTCTAGAATATCCCAGCTCTTCGTCTGCTTATCTTTTATACTGCAATAGCCGGTTCATTTTCACGGTGGCGTGGGCCGTCACATATCCGATTCCCAGAGCGAGCGGGTAGTCTCCGGCCCAATGCACTCCGTTGTTAATCATGGCCAGGCCTACCAGGGTAATCAAACTTCCTCCCATATACCGGATCCATTTTCTCTCCGGGTAATTTAGTGCAAGTACCGTGACCGTAGCCATCATCGTGGCGAGATGACCGGAAGGAAATGCATCATAATTCGACGTGTTTTTTTGATAGGTAGAAAAATCAGGAAAGGGTCTCCACCGGCCGCCACTGACCGTAGCCTGAAAAGCACTTTGTCTTCCGGAGATGCGTTTCATGGTTTGTGTCAATACACCTACCGCAAGTTGTACCTGTAGAATTTGATTTGCAGTTTGAATGGCACGGTAGTCTCTTTTTATTTTTCCATACGTAAACAACCCTCCGGAGATGGCTACACTGGCAAGCCCTTCACCTAACGAATAAACCATTGAGTTGGCATTGCGGGGAACATCATACACGTCGAATTTGACGTTACCCAATTTGAAACTCAGTGACTTTCCATAACTACGCGTTGGGTCAATATGCAGTTCATTTCCGAAATGCTGGATTCCGTTGGTGATCTTCTGATCCACACCGATCAACCCAATAGTAGCCCCGGTGATCATTAAAATGGCAGGCACACTTTGTTTGCGAAAGGTAATTCGTGCCGACATCGCCAATGTTTTAGGCAGTTGGGTAATCGGACTAAAGGGTCTGGGTTTCCGGTAGATCATGATCGTACTGTCCTGCATTACCACTACGGTACTATCAGGATGAGGCGCTCTTCCTGATTGGTTTACAGTGTCCATGCCGGGCTGGGCATGAATAGCGCAAGGGAGTGTGAACATTAAAATGCAAGTCCAGGACAGGTGATGGAAGTGATGCATGGTATGGTAATTCGAAGTAAAGACTGTGTCAGAATTCCGGCACACACTGGTAAGGACAAGGTAGCTATACCCGTTCTTAGAAAGAATTCTTTTCTGGTCATGGTGTTTTTTAGGTAATACGTTTAATACTGACTCATGCAATTACCGGTGATAGGGCACCCGCAAGGAAAGATACAGACCGGCCGAGTGCTGGCTGTAGCTGGGAACCACTGCTATTCCGGAAAGTTTTTTGCGCTTGTTGGATGGTATGGGTTTGTGCAGGAGGTAGGCGAGGTTGGTGGATAGAATTCCAATTCCGGCTCCCACCAATACATCGCTTGTCCAGTGACGGTTATTCAAAACACGTAAAACCCCAATGCCGGTAGCGGTGGAGTAAGCCACAATGCTTAATCCGGGATGATCTTTGCCGTATTCCTTGTAAAAGAAAGTAGCGGCAGCAAAGGCCTGTGCTGTATGACCTGATGGAAAAGAGTTAGGTGCACCGCTATCCGGACGGGGCACCGCTGTCAGTTTCTTTAACGGAATGACCATGGCCGCCATCAACACCTCTGACTCGATTAGCCGTACGGTTTGGTTTAATACATTATTCCTGCTTTTCATGCCCATCACCTGCAAGCCATACACTGCAGCCACAGGCGCGTATTGCAGATAATCATCGGCGTGCGTACGGAAGCGGGGCATTGACTCATTACGTTCTTCACGTACATACTTATTGAAAGCAGCATGATCTGATTTTACGGCCAGTCCTGTCAGAATGAATAAGGAAGGCGCCAGCAATGCTTTACCCCAACGTTGCCTGGCGTGCGTCTTTGCATTGAATGCAACCGAGTCCTGTGCATGAGCTACGGGTAAGGCCAGTAAACCGATTGCTAACAGCAGGGCCGGTAAGTGGAATGTTAAAGCAGACCTTCCCGATGGAGGTAGATAAAGCGATTCCGGTGAAAAGGGAATCATTTTGAATGCGTTCATAGGTAACCAGGAGTGTTAATAATATCTTTAGTAGGCGCAGGTATGTATTCATCACGACTTAAGGGCGGCAGCCGTTGGTTCAAAAAAAATATTTATTTTCTGAACCAACCCTTTGAAGAAAAGCGCCGTGATGAGGAGGTGGGTACACTTATTTCTTAACCTTTGACTCACATCAGAGACGAAAAAGACATACTGACTCTGGTAAAAGCTTGTCGGAATAAAGATCCGAGAAGTCAGGAACTCCTGTATCGCGAATTCTACGGCTATGCCATGGGTATTTGCAGACGGTATTCGCGCTCCAGAGAAGAGGCCATTGAGATCGTAAATGATGGATTTTTTAAGGTAATGATGCACCTGGATAAGTACACACCCTCCTTGTCTTTTAAAGGATGGATGCGAAGAATCATGATCAATTCAGCGATCGATTATTTCAGGAAGAACGAGAAGCATTACCATACGATTGATGTTTCTTATATGAAAGTGGATGATCAGTCTCCGGGGATCAACAGTCAGCTTTCGGAAGAAGAAATACTGAAAGCCATTCAACGGCTTCCACCATCGTACCGCATGGTATTCAACCTTCACGTGATTGAAGGCTATAGCCATGAGGAAATTGCACAAAAACTGGAAATCAGTGCCGGCACCTCGAAATCGAATTTGAGTATTGCCCGAACGAAACTGATGAAGATGCTGGGTAGTGAGTTTGATAGAAAATGGGAACAAAATGGATGAGCAGTCAGTTGATGATTTTATAAAGGGAAAACTGGATCAGTATGAAGATCCCTCCTTTGATGAGTCTGCTCTGTCGGACTTTAAGGAAAGACTTTCCTCTTTTCAGCCTCCTCCCTGGTACGTTCAGCATCGGGGAAAGCTGACCGCACTGGCAGCAGCTCTTCTTTTTACTATGCTGAATGGCTACCTCTTAAGCATAGGAATTTTATCGGACAATCAGGAAAAAGCTGAACTCGCTGCCATTGAAAATGAAAAGATAGATTCACTTACTTCCATTATTCATCAGTTAATTCATGTGCAGGAAATAACATCAGCCAAGGTCGATTCGCTCAGCAGGTTGTACCGCACCATGGGAGAAAGGTACGAGCATCGGATCAGTTTGTGGAGTGCTGAAAAATCCAATTGGCAGGAGACGATGGCCATGGAGAAAGAACGAATCCATCATGAATGGTTAGCTGTACTCGCCCGTGAAAACAAGGTGTCCATGGAAGATAATCCATGGGGCACTGCCGATTCTTATCACAGTCGGGGTAGGTATGCTTCGGCTTTCCATTTATCGGATGTGGAGAAGATGCACATTCACCTCAACGATCATTTCTTTCAACTGCTGAATGGTAGTACTCTTCACGCATCGCGCAGACCCGATCACGCGGTGTCAGCGAAAACACGAGCCGCTCTGGAGAAACACTACTTTTCAGGATTGGGTATTAATGTAGGCCCTCATGCCGATCTGATTCAGAATTTTATTCCTGCAACAAAAGGGGGAATATCAGCAAGAACAGGAGTTTCCGCTGACTGGATCGTTAGCCCGCGATTAAGTGTAGAGACATCGTTCGACTACAGTACTGTGAAGTATTTGGTGAAGCACGGTTTTGAAAACTTTGGCCTTCCTGACTATAATCAAAACCTGGGGGAATTGTCAGGCGCATCGGTTACTTCTCAACTCCTCTCTCTCCCCGTCAGTTTAAAATACAGGCAATGGCTTACACACCGGGATCAATTCTATGTCAAAGGAGGATATACTCCCTACTACTCGATAGGCAGCCGGTATGAAATGAAGTACAGGATGAGTGATCAGGGGAACTACGATACGGATGATGTCGGTACGATTAATCAGGTGGAAAAAAACGAACTGAGGAAATTTTATGGCAGCACGCTTTCTCTTGGTGCCGGCGTAACAAGGAACATTCGCAAAAGCGATAAGATAGAGTTAGGATTGTTTTATGAAAGAAGCCTGGGGTCGCTGGGGATGGATCGAATCCATCTCCAACTGACCGGAATCAGGGCTGCGTACTGGTTTAATGTAAAAAAATAAACGGAGATGCATTTGTTCATTGTTTCAATAAATTCATAATGTATACAGAATCTTTTCTTTTCATTGCTTGTTACCGATGTTCCAAATTAAATACTGACTGCCCTACTCCTTATTTTTATGAAGAAACAACCGTTTGTAATTATAGTTTATCTTCTGCTGATTCTCAGTGGAATCGTGCTTCTCAATTGCACACATGATCCGTTGACCCCTCTGGAAGATGCTCCGATAATCAGTTTCAAGGATGATGTACAACCGCTGGTTATTTCAAACTGCACGCAAGCCGGATGTCACGGAAAAAATGGTGGAGAATTTCCATTAACCACTTATGAAGAGGTCATGGGAAGAATCACTGCCGGAAAACCGCATAGCAGTAAATTTTATAAAGTAATTAATTCTAATGCGATCGGTGCGATGCCACCCAAACCCAATCCGAAAATGACGGATACCGAAATCAAAACGATTTATCTATGGATCGCTCAGGGAGCTAATAATAATTAATGCGATGAGAAAAATATATGCTGGCGGCTTTTTGCTGTCTTTACTCGGTCTGATGATTTCGTGCTACAATGATAACTTATCTGAACTCACTCCTTCTTCCGGTGTAAGTGGTGGTTCGTGCGACACGACCGGGGTTATCACCTATACCAATCATATTGCACCCATCCTGCGAACAAACTGCGGAACATCCAATTCATGTCATGGGCGAAATAACACCAGTGGGTATGACTTGTCTGCTTATGCCGGAGTCAATTCGGCAACGGCCAGTGGCAAACTGATCAACTCGATCAACTGGACAGGAAATGCCGTGCGGATGCCGGAGAATGGCCCCAAGATGAATTCCTGCAACATTATTAAGATTCAGAAATGGATCGATGCGGGTGCATTGAATAACTAAGTTCAGATACATAATAAACTACTTTCCGATGAAATACTTAGCCTGCCTGATCACGTTATTTTTTCCGTTGCTTGTAAAGGCACAGGATGACATGGCCCTGTTAGAAGAAACCGATAGCACTAAAGAATATGTGAGTGCCACCTTTAAAGGCACGCGCATTATTAATTTTCAAAGCGTGGAAGTGCCGGGCAAAGGGGTATTGGAGTTTATGATACAGCACCGGTTTGGTGATATCAACGGAGGGGCTAACTCTTTTTTTGGTCTTGATAACGGAGCGACCATTCGCTTTGGTCTGGGATACAGCATCAATGGCCGGTTAGAGGTAGGCATCGGGCGTACCAGCTATGAAAAACTGGTTGACGGATATGTCAAGTACCGATTGATCAGACAAACAGCAGGAGAAGGTTCACCCATCAGCATTACGTTAATGGGTGCTACCTATTGCACCAGTGTTAAAGATCCGGACATCGCCATAAATGGATACGACAAGTATCACTATTTCGCTGACCGGTTGAGTTATTCCTTTCAGACGATTCTTGCACGTAAGTTCTCGGATGTGCTGTCTTTGCAGGTCAACCCCATTTTTATTCATTACAATCTGGTGGAAAATATCAGTGATAAAAACAATGCATTGGCCATTGGCTTTGCCGGTCGTTATAAATTCAGTAAGCGGATGGCGGTTACCCTGGAGTATGGGTTAAAATACAATTCGTACACGGCACAAACCTATTACAATACGGCAGGCATTGGTTGGGAGATTGAAACAGGAGGTCACGTGTTTCAGATGTTTATCACCAACTCCAGCGGCATTGTGGAGCCACAGTATTTTCTTCATACCGCTACTTCGTGGAAGGATGGCGGAGTTCGTTTAGGTTTTAATATTTCAAGAGCATTCAATTTCTAACACCATGAGAACGATCCTTGTTTTACTGCTGCTTTCTTATTTTGTACATGGAAAGGCGCAAATCTACATCACGACTACCGGTAAGGTTCAGTTCTTTTCCGAAACACCGCTGGAGAATATTTCCGCTGTCAATTCCAGTGTCTCCTCTTTAATCAATACCACGACCGATTCCGTTTTTGTGCGTATGAAGAATACCGGATTCGTATTTAAAAATGCGTTGATGCAGGATCACTTTAATGAAAACTACATGGAGAGTACCAAGTTTCCACTGGCCAGTTTTCGTGGAAAGATCAATGAGAAAATCGATTACACCAGGGATGGAGTTTATCCGGTAACGTCTACAGGCAAATTCGCACTACATGGTGTAGAGAAAATCGAAACCATTAAGGGAACATTAACCGTTAAAGACCAGGTCATTCACCTCGATGCAGGGCTCATGGTGCATACGGCTGACTTTAAGATTGAAATACCCAAGTTGGTTTTTTCCAAGATAGCCGAAGATATTAAAGTAACGATGGCTGCCGATTATAAAATAAAGAAATGAGGACAGGTGTCCTTTATTCTTCTGCTGTTATGACTTTGCTCTCTTTTTCATGACTAGGCTGTCAGCCGGGTAAGTGCGCTTCAATGAATCCATTTGATTTTGTGCCCAGCTGATGATGGCATTTTTATCCTCATCCGTTAATTGTGCGCCCTGATGTAACCCTAACCAGGTGTAAGAGGGGAGAGGCATTTCACCTTCTTTTACTGTTTCCATTATTTCTTCCAGCTTATGGTTTTGCACGGCAATGGGTAGCTTGGTGAACGTTGATAAATTAAGATGTCTTTTTCCATCGGTCACATGATTGTTCAACCACCAGGCGAAAGGCTGTATCTCGGCATACCAGGGGTAAGTAGTTTTATTGGTGTGGCAGTCGTTGCACGCTGCCTGAAAAGTTGATTTCAATGCCCCGGATAATACATACCCTTTTGAAATGTCGTAGGTAAGGTCGTTGGAAAGATTTTTTTCCGGACGGATAAACTGAATCACGATCAGGATCACTCCCACAGCTAATAATGTCTTTTTCATGTTGGCGCTTTTTATTTTATAATCAATACCTGTATCCGTTAGACACGATGCGGTCTGCTTTTATTCCCAGCGTCACTTCCTTTTTTTCTTTGCTGGAAGAAAAGTATGAGCGGATTGATTATCCCTGCTCCAATCTGGCGGTTAATTCTGTAGAATTTCTGAATACGGTGGATCAGTTGCGTTCAACGGAATCAGGGTGCTTAAACATTAAACTTCCGGACCAAATAGATCAGCGTAACCACCGCGGTGAAGATACTAATGCCAACAATCTCTACGGGTTTGGATTGATACAGGTACCAGAAAATCAAAATAATGGTGAGGACAGGAACAGTTAATCCTCCGGGTATGAGGAAAGACGCTTTGAATTCTGCCGATGGTTTCAACCGGAATTTGATGGCCGCCAGGGCCACACCAAAGAAGGTGAGCAGCATGGTAATCGTAGCCAATATAATGAGCTGCTTGAATCCACCGGATATGGAAATAGTAAAAGCAACGATGCAGAACCAGATGATCGCCAGGTAAGGTGTATTGAATCGCGGATGAATGCGTGACAGCAATTTAGGTAACATTTTTTTTTTGCTCCGGCATACATTACTCTGGGAAATACCATCACTACCGAATTCAAACTTCCGGTTACCGAGATCACGGCACAACTGACTACAAATGTAAATCCCCATGGGCCTACCAGTACGTTGGCCACCTGAGCGAGCGGTGCTTTGGTATGATTGATCAGATCAGCACCCAATACACCTTGTGCCACAAGATGAATCAGGCCAAAGAAGACCACCAGACTTCCTACTCCCAGCATCAAACCCAAAGGCCCTGTGCGGCTTGGGTTCTTCATCTCTCCGCTAATGTTCAATGCCGTTTCTCCCCCGGCAAAAGCAAAAAAGAGAACAAGCGAAGCTTCACCGAGTCGGGCGAAGGAGGGCCATTCCGGCCAGCTGATGTTATCCGGATTAATAGCGAAAATGCCCAGCACGACTATTCCTACCAATGGAACTAACTTGATCGCGGTAAATGTTTTCACGGCAATCATGCCTTGCTTGATGCCCCTGATATTGATATAGGCAAACGCAGCTAGGATCAACAGGAAAAGCAGTGCCCGATACGGCAGCGTGCTAAATGCGGGAAAAGGAACCGATAACAGATCACCGGCACCGTTGAGCAATGCTGCGGCAATCACCGTTCCGTACGCAAACCAGAATGCTTGATTGGCCAGAAACCCAACATAAGGGCCGAATGCTTTTTCAAGATAAATGTAAGAGCCACCCGATTCCGTAATCCGGCTACTCACTTCGGCATAGCACAGGGCCACCAGCAGAAACATGCAGCCACAAACCAGATAGGCGATAATGCTGGAGTTGCCGAGGATCACTGCGATCAGTGCAGGAAGCAAAAAGATGCCGCCACCCACCGTGATGTTGACAACGTTGATCGCCACATCCATGATCCCTAGTTCTTTCTTCAGTGTTTCCTGTTGCTCTTTCATAGTTGCCGTGCTGCTGATGATGTGTTTCTGTTTATTACGTCGTGTTGCTGTCATGGTGGTTTATGTTTCCACAAAACACGTGGTCGTTTCGGCTTGGTGAGGACACAAGCCGGGGTGAATCGATTTAAACGGAGGTGAATGAACTTTAAGTTATTTCACCTGCCGTATTTCTTCAGAACTTTGATTACCGATTTGTGTGGCAATCCGTAAGCCTTGTTGCCATTCACCCTGTTCATGGTTCGGCAGCTACCATCGCATTGATGATGGCTTCTTGAACGGCCTGCACGGTAGCTTCGAATAATGGATTAAATCAGGTCATGGCGCAGCTCAGTTATTTTAGTGAATCGGGTGTGCAAAGAAAATCAAAATGCCTTGCTATCCACCTCTTTAATGAACTGAATCACTCCGCTCATGAATACGTTCTGATCATCCCACATGGCCAGGTGACTTCCGTTTGGGCAATACAGGTAGCGACCTCTCTGCACCATTTTGCTTTGTTCTTCCATGGCTTTCGGATCCATCGTGTCGTGTTTCGCACCAACCATCAGCGTAGGTACGGTAATCTCTTTTAATCGGTTTTTGATGTCCCATTGGGCCAGGCGAGCTTCGGCGGTCATTCCAAATTCACTTGGGCCTTGCATCAACGTATAGATGGTATTGTTGGCATGTTTGAAGGATCTGTTCAATCCGTCAGGCAGTTCAGGCAGGCGACAAAGGTGTTCGGTATAATAATACTTCATCAGTAATTCCATGTAGCGAGGATTGGCATAATCCTTTTTTGCTTCGAGTGCTTTCACTTCCGTCAGTACTTCCGCCGGCATTTGCTTCGCGAGTACTTCTTCTGCGTACCGGGTATATTCAGGAGCGCTGGCTACCATGTTCGCGACAATCAACCCTTTCAGATTTTTTTGATAGCGGAGAGCGTATTCCATTCCCAGAATGCCTCCCCATGAATTGCCCAATACATAGAAATTAGAACTATCTGCACCAATGGCTTGTCTCACCTGCTCCACTTCTTCTACGAAACGCTCCGTTGTCCATAAGCTGCTGTCAGCAGGCTGATCGCTGTAATACGACCCCAGCTGATCGTATTCATAAAACTCAAAACCTTCACGTTGAAAGAACGTCTCGAAGCATTCCATGTATTCATGCGTCATGGCAGGGCCACCGTGCAGCAACAGGATTTTTATTTTGGGATGGGTGCCAAACCGTTTGGTCCATACTTTAAAATCACCCACCGGAGTTTTGATGGGAATCATTCTTACTCCACCCGATTCTACGGTTTCATTATAGGTAAAGTAATCGGTTAAGGTGGACGATGATTTTGTTTCTGTTTGGCAGCACATCAGGTAAATGGCCACGATACTGAACAATAGTGCGGTAGTTATTTTTCTCATATAGGGTGTTAAATGAATAGGGTGATTATACTTCAGAGGATACGATGTAATAATAGGTAGCCGACATACCCGGAGTAATGCGATGTTTTCCTGTTTCATCCTCGCGGGTTTTTATTGATTCGGGTGGAATGTAAAACCTTGATCTTCCACTTCTTTTCTTCCCTTACCGCAATCACCGTCTCCATCCAATCGACTTCCGTGTTTTTGCCGTTCGCCACAATGGAAGAATGCAGGTAATAGGTCGTCCAGGCTACATCATTTTTTATGGTAGTGCTGAGGAAGTTTATGGTGTTGGTACGTTTGAAGTCGGCTGCGGTATTTTTAGCAATCGCTTTATGGATGAGTGTATCCATCGGCCATGCTTCGCCGTATTCATTGAACCGCACATCGTTGGTGCATGCGCTTTTCAGGGCTTCCGCATCGCGGGCGGATAAAGCATCGAATACGTTGATCACACTTTGCTGCACTTCCGTTTGATCTTTTGAGAGCGATGGCTGAGCATGAACATAAGGGAGGATGAGGAAGGCACTCAGAAATAAAATGATTGGTTTCATGTGAGCTTAGTGTTTTTCGGTTTGATAATGTGCTTTCAGTACATCTTCACCAAAGTCATTTCCCTTCTCGCGCCAGATCGCATGAATATGATTGGCTCCATTGCGCGGCCCGCCATTGTTATCGAACTCAATCAGAAAGGTAGGTCCGTTCAGAATAAAGTAATGAGGCTTGTCTTCCGCGTATTCGCCAATCCAGCCGAAGTAAACGTTATCAAGGCCCGCTTTTAAAATCGCATCGTATTCCCGCATCGCTTTATCGTACTCCAGGTTGAAAACGAATTCGCGGATAATGTAGTCGAGAATGGATTTTTGATTTTTATTCATCTCCGCAGCGGGTATTCCCCATACATCGACCAGCCGTTTACCGCTTTCGGCTGAGGTGATGATGTCGCCCGGAACGGTTACGCTCGAAGTTGCTTTCTTCTGCTGTACTGGATTTAATAGATGAATGAGCTTGATTCCCAAGTCTTCCTCTTGTCCCAACACCCGCCAGCCCGCGTATTCGGTTTCAGGAAACTCCGCCGGATCCGTACCCAGGAAAAATGGCGTGACGCTGACCTTGTCTCCCGCAAAGGTAAAGTTGACAGACAGGTGATGGCCTTCCAGTTTATACCCCCATACCTTATCGGTTGGTTTTTCGTAAAAAGCGAAATAGAAATTTTTGTGCGACCATTGTAAGGACTTGATGAAGTGATAGACTGTGTCGTTGAATGCTTTCTTGTAGTGCAGACTGTCGAAATAGCGGTCCAGCAGGTCATCCAGGTGCATGATGCTGGTGGCTTTCAGATACCCCTGTGAACTTAATGAAACCGACAGGACGCGGTGCACCAGTTTTCGTTGCTCAATCGTCATGTTTCCAATGCTGGCTCCCTTTCGGGCGCGAAGCCCAATGGGAAGGTTAGTCCATTGCGTGCGCGACGTATCGGTGAAGTTCAATTTCCCTGACCTGTTCTGCCGTTCACCAAATGAGTGGTAAAGCAGGTTGGCTGTTTTACGGATTTCAGCTGCGTAGTTCTCCTGACCGTAAACACGTGTTGTCAGAATCAGAACAAGTATACAAGGCAGGATTAAGCCGTAGCGCTTTCTCATCGCGGATGGTTGAGGGTTTATTTTCGATAAGGTAAGAAATATCAGCGATCCTTTTTTATCGGTTGACGTTTTCCAGTGGAAGAGCTAAATCTTCACTTTCTAATGATTCTCTTGATGAGGCAGCCGTTTCAGCTGCCTCTTTTCCGGTTTCAATACCATTGTGGACAGAACGGGCGGCCAGGTGTAATCTTGAAGCGGTTTATTCCCGTTATTTGTAACGTGGAAAAGGCTCAACAATCAATCACGCGCACCATTTTACTGGTGGTGGGTATAGCAGTGGCAATCTTACTGTGTGCAACCCATGGCATGGCACAGTCCGCTGCCGGCTTTATGTATGGCAAGGTGTACACCGCTTCGGCCACTTACGAAGGACAGATCCGCTGGGGAACGGAAGAAGCTTTCTGGACGGATTTTTTTAATGCCTCCAAAAAGTCGACAAGCAATTACAAAAAGCAGGTGACCCAGGATAGAAAAGAAGAAAGCTCATGGATGGATTTTGACTGGGACATTCTCAGCATCTGGGAGAACAAAACCACCATACATCAGTTCAGCTGCCAGTTTGGTGATATCAAAGAACTGGAGGTGCTCAATAGAAGTAATGCCCGTCTCCGTTTCAAAAATGGATTGCAGATGGAGGTGAATGGTGACGGATACAACGACATCGGTACGAAAATACAAGTGCTTGACAAAGAACTGGGATGGACATCGCTCCACTGGGATAAAGTACAAAAGGTAGAGTTCGCTTCTATTCCGGCGGGGACTCCGGTATTGGCAACGGCACCCTTATACGGTACAGTAGAGACCAGTCGCAAGGAAAAATTCACCGGCTACATTCAGTGGGATCATGACGAGCGTGTGAGCACCGACAAACTGGATGGTGAATCACGCGATGGAAAAATCTCTGCTGCTTTCTCTGAAATTGTTTCCATTGAAAAAAATGATGGCGGAAGCGATGTGGCTTTTAAGTCTGGCCGTCAGCTTCACCTTACGGGAACCAATGATGTTAATTCGGACAACAAAGGAATCATCGTCATCCAACCGGGAAAAGGAATGGTGGATATTCCATGGAATTCGTTCAAAAAAGTAACGTTCACAGCAGCGGCCAATTCAGGGCCTTCTTTTGAAAGCTTCGCTGATCCGAAAAAATTATCGGGTACTGTATTTCTGTATGACGCCAAAGAAATAGCAGGCAACTTGATTTATGACCTCGATGAATCGCTCGATGTGGAAACGCTGGAAGGAAAAGATAACAACATTCAGTACACCATCCCCTTTCGTAATATCAAAAGCATCAAACCAAAAAATCTGGACTATGCCACCATCGAATTGAAAAATGGCGAGACACTTTTGCTGGGCGATGGGAGAGATGTGTCGGGCAGCAATGACGGAATACTGGTGATCGTGAAGGGAAAAAAAGAGCCGGTACACGTGCGGTGGAAAAATATCGATCAGATTATCTTTGACTAATCGTGCGCATCACAAAACGATTTATTATTGGTTCGGTACTGCTGCTGGTGTTGATTGCCGCAGTGACCTGGTTTGAGATTCGGTTCAACCCGACTTCGCTCATCTACTTTACAGCTGCATGGGTGGTAGTAGTGCTTCTTCTTTTGTGGATAGGCAATCGTTTATTAACCAGGCTGTTCAATCGCTATCTCTCGTGGCTCAGCTATGGTAACATTCGTTTTTTTGCCCATCTGTTTTGCGGTGTGATTTATTCATTAATCGTGATCAATGGTTCCTATACGGCATTGAAATACCTGCTGACCATTGATCCGCCTACGCGTGCGCAGTTGATTGTGATGAATGTGTACGGGGCCATCCTTTTTATTCCTGCCTTCTCCATTTACTTCAGCCTTCACTTTCTCCGCAGCTGGCGCAGATCAGAAGTGGAATCAGAAAAAATTCAGAAAGAAAATGTCCGGTCTCAGCTGGATTCCTTAAAAAGTCATCTTGATCCTCATTTTCTTTTTAACAACCTCAATATTCTTTCTTCACTGATTGAGAAAGATAAAGACCGCTCCAAAGAGTTTCTCGACAAGTTTGCCGAAGTATACCGGCTGTTGTTGCGCTCACGCACAGAAGACGTGATTCCTTTACACGAAGAGCTGGACTTCATCGCATCGTATTATTTTCTGCTGAAGACACGCTTCGACGAATTGATTCAGGTGACAATTACAATTCCTGCATCGCTGCATCATTTGAGTTTACCACCACTTACATTACAAATGCTGATTGAAAATGCGATCAAGCACACGTTAATTACGGAAAAGAAACCATTGAAGATACATGTAGCGGCAAACGCGAAAACGATCATCGTCACCAATACCTTAAATGAGAAACGGAATACCACACCCACTTCGGGCAGTGGACTGGAAAATATTCGCAGACGCTACAGCCACTTTACAAGTGAAGCGGTTGTCGTGGAGAAAACGGAGACCGAATTTAAAGTCACCCTACCTTTACTTGAATTCACCAGCCAATGACCATTCTTATTATTGAAGACGAAAACCTGGCCGCAGAGAAACTGAAAAACCTGTTGCTCGAAATTGATGCAACTCATGAAGTGCTAGCTTCGCTGCGCTCGATCGAGTCGGCTACGGAATGGCTTTCGGAAAACACACCTCCCGATCTGATCATTACTGATATTCAATTGCTCGATGGCCTTTCGTTTGAAATTTTCAGGAATGTAAAAGTTACCGTGCCGGTTATTTTCACTACGGCATTTGATCAATATGCCATTCGAGCCTTTGAAGTAAACAGTATTGATTATCTGTTGAAGCCGGTGCAAAAAGATAAGCTGGCGGCCAGTATTCAAAAGATGAAGTCGCTGGATAAGGCAAAGCCATCCGTTGCTTACGATGAAGTGCTGAAACTGCTTCGCTCCGGTTCCGGTCAGCCGGAATACAAGTCGCGTTTTATGGTGCGGATTGGTCAGCGTATTGTAGCTATTCCCGTTGAGAAAATTGCTTACTTCTTCAGTGAAAGCAAACTCACCTATATTGTCACTGACGATAACCGTAAATATCCTTTCGATCTTCCTTTGGATGAGATTGATGCACAGATTAATCCTAAGTCTTTTTTTAAAATCAATCGCCAGTTCATCATCAGCTTTACTTCCATTGCGGAGATTCATCCTTACTTTAAAGGAAGAATCAAACTCAAACTGAATCCCGATCAGCCCGAAGAAATCATTGTCAGCTCAGAGCGTACACCTGAGTTTAAGAAATGGCTGGACCAGTAAGGCAAATTGAGTGCCCGGTAATCCCGATTCAGCCGGCAGGAGTTCCGGTTGGTCTGTAAATGCCTTAATTCATTGTCTTTGCTTTGCACTTTTGCGTTGATAGTTCCAGAAACAGATAACTTTAACCATCACGCAAAATGAAAAAGATGTACCTCCTACTGATCAGCATCATGATCATCTCTTCCGTATCGGCCCAGGACGAAGGATTTATTTATGGAAAAATTTACATGGACGATGACCGTTCTTATGAGGGACCCATTCGATGGGGAAAAGAAGAAGTGTATTGGGTGGATGTGTTTAATGCTTCCAAAGAAGTAAATGAAAACATCCGCTTTCTGACACGCGAAGAAAAAGAACGGCTGGATGAAAAACGCTCGTGGCGAAATGGAAATTTCTCGGCATCCTCTACGCTGCGCTGGATGGGTTTGGGATCGGGAAGTGATCGCTCGTATGAAGAAGACTACACGCACCAGTTCTCCTGCCAGTTTGGCGATCTGAAATCGATAAAGGTACTGAGCAGCAAACGGGTGGAACTGGAACTGCAAAACGGAAAGCAGGTACGAGTGAGCGGTGAGGGATATAATGACATCGGTGCGGATCTGAAAATTATTGACAAAGAAATAGGGGAGATGGAACTGGACTGGCACCGCATTCAACGAATCGAATTTAAAAGTACCCCTTCCCGGCTTGCACAGAAATTCGGTGAGCCGCTGTATGGATCCGTGCAAACATTCCAGGGAACATTTACAGGTTACATTCAATGGGATCATGATGAGCGTGTGTCAACGGATAAACTGGATGGTGAATCCGAAGATGGAAAAGTAAGTTTGATGTTTGATAAGATCATTTCGATTGAACCACACCTGAACCGAAGCCATGTCATACTGAAGTCCGGGCGGGAACTGGAGCTGCGTGGCTCGAACGATGTGAATTCGGATAACAAAGGCATTATCATCACCGATGAAAAAGGAATGATGACGGATGTTCCCTGGGATGAATTCAAAAAACTAACATTGATGTCCCCTCCATCAGTTGCCTTGCCTCGCTATGAAAGCTTTAAATCGCAAAAAGAGCTGACGGGCACCGTGGCTACCAAGAGCGGAAAAACCTTGTCAGGCCGGATAGTTCTTGACCTCGATGAGGAATATGATTTCGAATTGTTTCAGGGAAAGGAAGATGAAATTGAGTTTACAATCCCGCTACGTAACATGAAACGGATAGAGGTAACCGGATACAATAGCACCGATGTGTATTTAACCAATGGCAAAAAACTTGCTTTGCATGAATCGCAGGATGTAGGCGAGTTGAATCAGGGCGTGCTGGTTT
>JAHEZH010000298.1 GCA_023251155.1 Flammeovirgaceae bacterium
GGTTTCGTACAGTTATGAATATACCGAATCGGGTTATCCTTCACAACAGATTACAACCTATCAATCGCTTGGGGCATCGTACACCACCCGGGTGAAAGTAGTTTACGAATATCAATAAGTATGTGTAGCCAGCGAGCGTGAATCCGTGTTCCTGATTTCGATCCATCAATGTCACCTGCGGGCAGATAGCTGATGCTGTTCTTTTTACCTACATTTAAATGTTACCAAGACGAATCCGAACGATGTCAGTGAAAACAGCCCCATTCACAAGCAGAAGAAATTTTATTATTCAATCTGCAGCACTTTTATCCACTTCATTCATCCGATTACCCGGATTAGCAGCAGCGAAAGAAAAATATAAAATGGGATTGCAATTGTTTACCGTTCGCGATGCGCTGGCGAGCGATTTACCAGGTTCATTGAAGCGGATTGCCGCTATGGGATACCAGGACCTGGAGACCTATGGCTACGATGGCGTTCACAAGACCTTTTACGGTATGAGTGCATCTTCCTTCAAGCAATTACTTGCCGATAATCAACTTACTACCTCCAGTGGTCATTACGATTTTGCTCCCTTATTCGATCAGCCTGCGGATGAGCTGAAACGGTATGTCGATCAGTGTATTGAAGGTGCCCATGCAACAGGGCATCGGTACATCACGTGGCCATGGCTCAATGAAGCTTCGCGGTCCATTGAAAAATTCAAACTGCTGACCGATAAACTGAATGTCATTGGCGAGCAGGTCAACAAGGCCAAACTGGGTTTTGCCTATCATAATCACGATTTCGAGTTTATTGATCATAAGGGAGAGAATGGATACGATATCATTATGAAGAACACGGATGCTTCCCTGGTGAAACTTCAGATTGATCTTTACTGGACAGCCTATTCCAACATCGACCCGCTGGCCTTGTTTGCGCGTCAGCCGGGGCGGTTTGTGATGTGGCACATCAAAGACATGGATAAAGTGAATAAGAAGTACACCGAAATGGGTAACGGCTCCATTGATTACGCAGCGATCCTTCCCGCCGCAGAAAAGGCCGGGCTTCAGTATTACTTTATTGAACAGGGAAGCAACTTTGCCGGTAATTCCATGCAAAGTGTGGAAGACAGCGCCCGCTATTTCAATAAAAACCTTAGAAAGTACCTGGTGTAACAAGCCCGTTTGCCTTTTACCTGATCGCCCTTTTTCACGTTTTTTTTACCGTTTTGTAGTCGGCAGGGTACGCTTTTGCGATGTAGGCGTGTGCCGCCTGGCAATTTTAGCCTGTGTTGTTTTCAAAGCGCATTGAAATACCTATCATTGTGTACTTTTTACATAATGGTAATCCTAAACATCAATTCCCACACACATGCTTAACCGTAAAACACGAAGTCGTTTAGTTGTTCTGGCGCTACTTGTGCCTTTGCTCTGGAGTACCTGGTCGTGCTCCAAAAAAGAAGAACCGCGCGTACTGGTCTTTTCAAAAACTACCGTTTTTCGCCACGAGTCCATTGCCGCCGGTATCGAAGCCATCAAAAAACTGGGAGCGAAGTACCATTTTCAGGTAGACACCACAGAGAATGCGGCCAACTTCTATGAAGAGAACCTGAAGCGATATAAAACCGTCATCTTCCTGAATACAACCGGAGATGTATTGAATCCCGAACAGCAGAATGACTTTGAACGCTTCATACAGGCAGGCGGTGGTTATGTGGGTATTCATGCTGCAGCCGATACCGAATACACCTGGCCGTGGTATGGAAAACTGACCGGAGCTTACTTCAATGGCCACCCCAATGATCCGAACGTAAAGACTGCTGATTTTTATACTGTTGATAAAACACACTTTGCTTCTGATTCATTGCCTGAACGCTGGAGCCGTACCGATGAATTTTATAACTACAAAGACCTGCAGCCCGACCTGAAGGTGCTGGTCAAGATTGATGAGAAAACCTATACCGGTGGTACCAATGGGGATAATCACCCGATGGCATGGTATCATGACTTTGATGGTGGTCATTCCTTTTATACAGCCATGGGGCACACCAATGAAACTTTTGCTGATCCTATTTTCTTACGACACCTGTGGGGCGGAATCAAGTATGCCATGGGGGGTGATCAGCCAGCTGAGTTGAATTATGCCAGGGTATCCACCAAGAGAGTACCGGAAGAAAACCGCTTTGCAAAAATCGTACTGGATGAAAAACTGGATGAGCCGGTAGAACTGGCGGTGTTGCCCGGTGATCGTATTCTGTTTGTGGAACGTAAAGGTGCGGTTAAGTTATATGATCCTGCTGCCGGCAAAACAAAAGTGATTGCCACGATCCCGGTAAGTACAAAATACAAGTTCAAGGATGGAGGACAGGCCGAAGCCGAAGACGGGCTGCTGGGATTGGCGGTCGATCCTGACTATGAAAAGAACAACTTCGTGTATATGTACTATTCACCGGCTGGCGATGAACCCAAGAACATCCTGGCCCGCTATGAACTGAAAGGTGATGAGTTGATCGAAGCATCGAAGAAAGTGATTCTTGAAGTAGGCACCCAGCGTGAGCAATGCTGCCATACAGGAGGTTCCATTGCGTTTGATGGTAAGGGAAACCTGTTTGTTTCTACCGGAGATAACACGAGCCCTCGTTCTACTGCGTATGCACCGATTGACGAACGTCCGGGACGGTCACCCTGGGATGCACAGAAAGGTTCGGCTAATACCAATGACCTTCGTGGTAAAGTATTGCGCATCCATGTAGAACCCGATGGTACCTATACCATTCCGGAAGGAAATCTCTTCCCGAAAGGAACAGCGAAGACACGCCCTGAAATCTATGCCATGGGTACCCGCAATCCCTACCGTATTTCGGTAGACAAGAAAACCAACTTCCTCTACTGGGGAGATGTAGGTGCGGATGCCGGAAAAGATTCGATAGGTAAAGGAACACTGGCGTTTGACGAAGTGAATCAGGCACGCAAGCCAGGCTTCTTTGGCTGGCCCTATTTTATTGGCGACAACAAAGCGTACAACGAATATGATTACGCCACTAAAAAATCAGGAGAGCTGTTTAATCCGGAAAAGCCGGTTAATAACTCGCCTAATAATACCGGCTTGAATGAATTGCCTCCGGCACAGAAAGCATTCATCTGGTATCCGTATGCGGAGTCGGCAGAGTTTCCGTTGCTGGGTAAAGGTGGCCGAACAGCCATGGCGGGTCCTGTATTTTATTCGGAAAATTTCAAAAAATCACCACGTGCTTTCCCGGATTACTATGATGGCAAGCTGTTCATTTATGAATGGATGCGCGGATGGATCATGGCCGTAACCATGGATAAGGACGGCAACTATGTTTCGATGGAGCAGTTTATGCCGAGCTATAAATTCAGCAACCCGATGGACATGGAGTTCAGTCCCAGCGGTGATCTTTATATGCTGGAGTATGGAACAGCCTGGTTTCAGGGCAATGAAGATGCCCGCCTGGTGAAAATTGAATATACGGGGGGCAACCGCAAGCCGCACGTACAGGTAGCTGCTGATAAAACAAAAGGTGCCGTGCCCATGACCGTGCAGCTGTCCTCCAAAGGAACCAAAGATTATGATCGTGATGAGATCAAGTATGAATGGAATATCACTGGTCCGGATGGAAAAGCATTGACTTCCATCAAAGAAGCCAACCCGACCTTCACTTTTGATCAACCTGGTATTTATAAAGCAGCATTGACGGTAACGGATGCGAAAGGAGAGAAGGCAAGCAGCACACTCGAGGTGCTGGCAGGAAATGATCCTCCGGTTCTTTCATTCGATATCACGCGTGGAAATCAAACCTTCTTCTTCCCGAATCAGTCTTTTGATTATGAAGTAAAGGTGAGCGACAAAGAAGACGGCAGCCTTGCAGATGGAAAGTTATCGGCCGATGCCGTTTCATTAAGCATTGATTACCTGAAAGAAGGCTATGATAAGGTAGAGATTGCGCAAGGTCATTTATCAGCCGATGCTTCGGTACAATTTGCTACAGGTAAAAAACTAATGGCTGAAAGTGATTGCAAATCATGTCACATCATCGATAAAAAATCCATTGGCCCGATGTACACCGAAGTAGCCCGGAAGTATAAAGATGATCCGAAAGCAGTGGACTACTTAGTAAATAAAATCATCACCGGTGGTGGTGGGGTGTGGGGCGAAGTGAATATGGCTGCCCATCCACAGTTATCGAAAGCAGATGCAGGTGAAATTGTGAAATACATTTTAAGTCTGGCCAATACCGAAGTGAAGAAGTCATTGCCGGTAAAAGGAACGTACACGGTAGCTATTCCTAAAGGTACACCTGAAACCGGAGCCTTGATTTTACGTGCGGCCTATACCGATAAGGGAGCGAACGGATTGCCCGCGGCTTCTTCCGAAAAACTGATGGTACTCCGCAGTGCATCAGTGGCCGCAGGT
>JAHEZH010000299.1 GCA_023251155.1 Flammeovirgaceae bacterium
TTCTTTAATTTCCAGGATTCATTGGAAAATTTTCCATCCCGCAGGGAAGATTCCAGGTCTTCTTCCGGCTTCCTGTTTTTGATATCTTCCTCGGTATAAAATATAGAGAAGTGCTTTCCGATAATTTCCCATTCCTCGTAACAGGTAATGTTTACCGCTTCCAGGTTGCTGCTGATGATCTTGCCATCCAGGCTCAGTGTGAATTCTTCATGCCCGCGCAGCACATTGAGAATGGAATACAATTTATCCTGATCGTTGGTGAATGGTAATACATTACCATCCGACAGCTCCCGTTGACTTTGTTGTTCCGAATCGTCAAGAATATTCATGACTCAGTGTTAGTGTACCCCTCAACCGTTTAACTTCTAATAATTTGTTAAAGGTAGGTGGCTGTCCTGTTCGCAGATCGCATTATGAGCCGTTGGTGATTTCTATTTAGTTTTCAGTGAGTAGCACGATCGTTCGGTACAGGAGCGCAGCTCATTTTCTCCTGACCATCATCAGGAATCAGTTTTTCCAGCAGGAAAAACGGGCATGCAATTTACAACGCTCATCCCTACTGATGTGATTTAATTATAACACAGACGTTTTTAATTAGTGATTGACCGCTTTGATGAGCAATTGGTCATTCAACTGAGAATTCGGCAGCATCTGTTGGATGTATTTTACCTGCGAAAAATACGCAGGTGACACCGGCAAAAAAAAGAACTGCCTTGTTTAAAATTAGTGGGTCATTATTCTCAACTTGTCCTCAAATTACTTTTGTGACCCATCTGTTTCGTTCCTCATTATGCTGGTGCAAACTGTTTATGCTTACGTTAAATGTAGGACATTACGCTCTCGTTGTACTGGTTACGGTCACTCCCGTTTTTGCCATTGCCCAATATAGTCCCAACCGGTTTATTACTCCTGCCAACAGTAAACTATCTTCGGAAGATGTCCGCGCGGTGCTGCAGGACGATAAAGGATATTTGTGGGTTGGTACAGCAGATGGATTAAACAAGTACGATGGCTATACCTTCGAAGTATTTAAACATCTTCACGAGGACACTGCTTCCATTGCGGATAATGATATCAACTCATTGGCCATGGACCACAGGGGAAAAATCTGGGCAGGTTCCGCAAATGGCCTGATCTCCCGTTATAATCCATATACGCACAATTTTTCTTCCATTGGAGGAGTCAGGCAGGGTTTACCGGAAGATGTAATTACAAAAATCTACTTTGATCAGCATGACCGCATGTGGGTGGGTGTTAAACGTCATGGGTTATATTATTACGAAGAGGAACACCAGCTGTTCATCAAGGCAGGAGATCTTCCGGACATTCATCCCGGCTATCAGGTTAATCCCAATCATTACAACAACTACAACTCAATTTACGATATCTACGAAGATGCAAAGGGTGACTTCTGGCTGGCCACGCACGATGGTCTGTATCAGTATCAACCTGTTACCAATCTCTTCAAAGCGGTTCGGCAAACGAAAGTCATACCGTTTGAAGATCGCTATGACCTGTTCCGAAAAATTCTGCCCACTCCGGATGGACTGTGGTTATCCTCATGGGGCGGAGGACTTACTTTTTTCAACCTCAAGACACAGGAATGGAAGAATTATAAAATGACAACCGGTTCGTCAGGAACGAATAATATTCTGGAGGACATGGCCTGGAAACAGGATGACCAATTGTGGGTAGCGAGCAGGGATTTCGGATTCGGCTATTTCGATATTAAGAAAGAGAAGTTCACTTTCCTTTATGAAACCCCAAGCATTTTGATTTTTAGTGATCGCGGTAAAATGATCTGGGTAGGGACAGAAGATGAAGGTTTTTTACAATTTGATCCCAGCACCTTATTTTATCCTAAACACGTGAACGTTACGCGTTCGGATAATGGAGATCATTATTTTATCAACGGGTTCTTTCATGATCTTGCCAGCCACCAGCTTTTTTTTGGTGTCGCTTATGGTGACGGGCTGCACGTCTATGATGAGTTAACTCAAAAAGAAACGGTTCACACATTCGATGTGCTTCCCAAATCCGAGCAGGTGCTCTACGTCTCCAGCATCTACCCCGACAAGCGTGACAGCCTGTGGATACTCACCAGTGATTTTATCTATCTGTTTGACCGCAAGAGCCGCTCGATGAAAAAATTTCATCAGCCTTTTGACCCTGTTACGAATTTAAAAACGGTCATCACTCCGGATTACTACCGGATGCTTCGCACTGCCAATGGTGATTTATGGTTCACTACGCTTAACCAGGGGGTGTACCGTTATCGTTTTGACGAGAAAAGTTTTATCCATTACAATCAAACCTCGTCAAGTCTATTAAGTAACAGCGCCAAAGCCATTGAAGAAGATCCCTTTGGGCGCGTATGGATCATTACCGGTAATCAACTCACGTTATTCAGTTACCAGGATAACCGGTTTCATGGACTCGAGAGTTTTTCACTCACTCCAAATTTAAGTAAGGTTAGATTCACTGACCTTACCACATCACCGGATGGCGACATCTGGTTAAGTTCGGATAATGGTATTTATCAATACAAACATCAATCGGACTCCTTACAGCTGATCCACTGGGCACCCGGCAAAGGTATTCCTGCAGGAAAGATCAAGTACCTGCGTGTGGACCAAAAAGGAAACGTCTGGTTCTTTACGGAAACCACGCTGCTCTGCCTCGATCCGAAGAGTGGAAAAATTAGTTATTCCATACCCTCCAGAGTATTATTAAGTCCTTCGCCATTCTATATTGATGGGAACAACGAAATCTTTATTGGTGTTTTCGGAGGTTATACTTCCTACCTCCCCAAGCCACAATCGGTTGCCGGTTATAAGCCTCCATTAGCCATTACCTCTTTCGAAGTCAACAACCGTTTATTCCCGGTAGACTCACTGCACGAAAAGGCCATCCACCTGGATCACGACAAGAATTCAGTCACCATCGAATTTTCACTACTCGATTTCAGAAACCCGTCAAAAAACAGATACTCGTTTTGGATGGAAGGCATTGATACGGACTGGCGTGCCAGCACGGATCATCATACGGCAGACTATGGTAATCTCGCACCGGGTAACTACACGTTCAAAGTAAAGGGGATTGCAGAGAACGGGATATGGAGTGAGCCGGTAGCCATTAAAATTGTGGTTGCCCCTCCCTTTTGGGCTACCTGGTATTTTATCACCGCTATCCTTGTGCTGGTATTTTATCTGGTGTACTTGCTCTCCCGATGGCGCACCAGTGCCATCCGCAGAGAAGAGGTCATCAAATCAGCATTTGAAAAGAAAATACTCGAAACTGAAATGAGCACACTTCGGGCACAGATGAACCCTCATTTTATTTTCAATAGCCTTAACTCCATTAACCGGTACATCCTGATGGCCGAGCGCGATACGGCTTCGTTCTACCTCACCAAATTTTCAAAGCTGATCCGTCTGATCCTTGAAAATTCGAACAAGACCAGAATATCACTGGACCAGGAGTTGA
This sequence comes from Flammeovirgaceae bacterium, assembly GCA_023251155.1. Taxonomy (GTDB): domain Bacteria; phylum Bacteroidota; class Bacteroidia; order Cytophagales; family Cyclobacteriaceae; genus ELB16-189. The sequence goes on from JAHEZH010000299.1 coordinate 3,487, forward strand.
CTGCGCTGAAGCATTACATCGACATGGAACTGCTGCGTTTTGATCACGGGTTCTCCTATCATATTCATGTTGATGAAGATGTAGATCCGGTATTCATTCAATTCCCTCCGCTAATCATTCAACCCTATGTAGAGAATTCCATCTGGCATGGATTCATCAAACGCGGCACCATCGGCATCCTGACTATCACGATTAAAAAAGAAACACCGGAAATATTGGTGATTACCGTGGAAGACAACGGAGTGGGCAGAAACTTCAAGAAGAATACGCTGGAAACGTCCAATAAGAAATCGCACGGATTGAAAATTACACAAGACCGTCTCAGCATTCTCAGCCGGGAAGGCTACACATCTTCGGTAGAAATCATTGATCTGAAAAATACGGAAGGAGAACCTGCCGGAACCAAAGTGGTCATCCGGATTTCGATTATTACCGTACAGCAGGAAAAGGAGGAAATCGTTCAATAATAAAATGACATATATGATTAAAGCATTGGTGATTGATGATGAAAAAAACAGCAGGGACATTTTAGAATGGCAAGTGGAAAAGCATTGTCCATCGCTGCGAATACTGGCTTCGGTAGCATCTCCCTCTGATGCGATTGAAGTTATCCAAAAGCTAAAGCCGCAGCTGGTATTTCTGGACATCCAGATGCCGGAAATCAACGGGTTTGAGCTACTGGAACGACTTAACCCGATTGACTTTGAAGTCATCTTCACTACGGCGTATAATGAATTTGCCGTGAAAGCCTTCAAGTATAATGCCATGGACTATTTATTGAAGCCCATTGATGTGGACGAATTAAAGGCGGCTGTCAATAAAGTGGAAGCAAAAATAAATGCGACCCCTGCGGTAACCGGCGAGGCGGCACCTTACATTGGCAAGCGCATGGCGTTAACCACATCCAACAGTCTGATCTTT
>JAHEZH010000300.1 GCA_023251155.1 Flammeovirgaceae bacterium
AGCCAGCGCGTAGCGGAGGTCAGCGCTTTGATGGCCTCGTTGTTATAACTGGGTATCGCTATGCTGTGGCTGGCGGCCAGCTTTTTATAATCGTCCATGGTAGGTATACGCCATCCCTCTGGCAGGGTGATGTTCTTCACTTCATTGAAGGTATAGTATTTTCCATACTCCGGCCTGGAGTTGGCCGCATCATACACCAGGCCACCTTCGCCCGCATGGTTTACGGCTGTCCAGGTAAGGCCGCTGATGGTAACGGTTTTGTATTCACTGCCTGCGATGATCACTGTGTTGTCGTTGGCGATGGGCTGCTCTTCGTTGCAGCGGATACTGATGATGAGCAGAAAAGCGAGTAGGGTGCAGATGGGGGTGCGCATGGTGGGGGTTGTTTGGTATGCTATACGGTATCGGATAAAAAGAGTTCAGGAAACGTAGCAGCGGAGGAAAGGTTGTGTGTGGAAAGGAAGTTCTGCATGATGTGATCGGGTAAGATCATGTATTGTTTTTTTTGATATGCATGTGATGGATCGAATTGCCTATCGTTTCTTTGATTTTGTCTTATCCACGTTGTGAGGTAGCGATCATTTTTTTTGACTTCACCTGATCGCAGGTTGAGCACTTTACTCTTCGCCGCAACCCGATCTTCGAAAGCCAATGGCCTACCGCCTGCAGTTCTTCCGTTCCAGCCGCAGCCATGGGTAGCTCCAAAACGGGATGTGGTTAATAAAAATTGATTTTCTACTTTTGCCCCACTCATCGGAATATCCTCATTAGTTAAATAAACCATTCTATATGTTCAGGTCATTATCACTTGTATTGATCCTCTTCGCATCACGCTCGCTTTTTGCGCAGGTGGTCAGCTCTCCTGATGGTAATCTCTCGCTTACCTTTGCGGTGAGTGAGGGGGTGCCTTCGTATCAGCTCAGCTACAAACAGAAGCAGGTCATCACACCAAGCAAGCTGGGGATTGAAACGGCAGATGTTCCTTCTTTTCTGAGCGGCTTCACCATCAGCAACCGTGCGCAACTTTCGGTGAACGATACCTGGAGCCCCGTCATGGGCGAGCAGAAGGTGATCCGCAATCAATACAACGAACTGCTGGTAACGCTCACGCAGAAAGAACAGAAAGACCGTTACATCCGCATCCGCTTCCGTGTGTTTAACGATGGCCTTGGTTTCCGCTATGAGTTTCCCCAGCAGGATCAGCTCAAGTACTTCGTCATCAAAGAAGAGCGCACCGAGTTTAACCTGGCGGGCGATCATAAAATATTCTGGATTCCGGGCGACTACGATACCAACGAATATCCGTACACCACCTCCCGGGTGTCTGAGATTCCGGGTTTGATGGCAAAGGCTACGGTGCAGATCTCCGCACAGCAGCCCATCAAAAATCCTTCGGTGCAAACTCCGGTGATGATGAAGTCGCCCGATGGACTCTATATTAACATCCACGAAGCCGCTTTGATCAACTACCCCGCCATGGCGTTGAATGTAGATGGAGCAGCGTTGAAGATGAGTGCTCATCTATGCCCTGATCCGGTGGGCAACAAAGGGTATCTGCAAACCGACACCCATTCCCCCTGGAGGACAATCGTAGTGAGTGATAAAGCCACGGACATCCTTGCTTCGAAACTGATTCTGAATCTGAATGAACCTACGGCTTACAAAGATGTATCGTGGATCAAACCCGTGAAGTACGTGGGCGTATGGTGGGAATATTTTGTGTCGGGCAAAAGCACATGGGCCTACAGCGATGTGACTAATGTGAAGCTGACAGACGACTTCAGCAAATTCAAACCCAACGGCCGCCATGGTGCTACCAACGAACATGTGCGCAAGTACATCGACTTCGCTGCCGAAAATGGTTTTGATGCCGTGCTGGTAGAAGGATGGAACATTGGCTGGGAAGACTGGTTTGGCAACTGGAAAGAAGAAGTGTTTGACTTCGTAACTCCCTATCCTGATTTTGATGTCAAGGCACTGAATGCCTATGCCAAATCAAAAGGCGTGAAGATCATCATGCATCATGAAACATCCGCATCGGCTACCAACTACGAAAGAAGACTCAATGCCGCTTTTCAATTCATGAATGACAATGGATACAATGCAGTGAAGACGGGTTATGTAGGTCAGGTGATTCCCCGTGGCGAGCATCACGACAGTCAGTGGATGGTGAATCATTATATCCACGTAGCCAAAACGGCAGCTGATTACAAGATCATGGTGAACAGCCATGAAGCCGTACGCCCTACCGGTTTGCATCGCACGTATCCCAACTGGATTGCACAGGAGTCGGCACGCGGTACGGAGTTTGAAGCGATGGGTGGCTTAGCACCTGAGCACGGAACCATACTTCCGTTTACACGACTGATGGGTGGCCCCATGGATTATACTCCCGGTATTTTTCAAACGGATCTGTCGTACTACGGAACCGGAAGCACACAACGGGTGAACACTACGCTGGTGAAGCAGCTGGCCTACTATGTAACCATGTATAGCCCGCTGCAGATGGCCGCCGATATGCCGGAGAACTACAACCGCTTCAAAGATGCCTTGCAGTTCATCAAAGAGGTGGCCGTAGACTGGGACGATACCTATGTATTGGAAGCAGAACCGGGCGACTACATCACCATTGCACGTAAAGCGAAAGGCAAAGACGAATGGTTTGTAGGTGGCATCACCGATGAGAACGCACGTGTGGCAAACCTTACCTTTGATTATCTGCCGAAAGGCAAGAAGTACGCAGCCACCCTCTATGCCGATGGAAAAGATGCCGGCTGGAACACCAGGCCACAGAGCTATACCATCAAGACCATCACCGTTACATCAGAAACAAAACTGAAACAAGCCCTTGCTCCGGGCGGTGGTCTGGCAATCAGTATTAAAGAAGAAGTGAAGAAGAAGTAACTCTTATTATTCGTTTGCAGGAGGAGAGGCTGTCTTTATACTAAGGCAGCCTCTTTTTGTTTCCGCAGATGTCTTTTGATGAATGCTACCGGGCGATAAAAGCAAGATCTAACGTAAGCTTGATTTCATCGGCCAGCGCTCCGTTTTTAATGGCAGAGAAGATGGTTTTCGATTGAAACGTCACATTCCATTTAGTACGGTCAATGGTGATCACAGCTGTTGCTTTGGCTGCCGTGCGGGTGGTGGTGATCGTAGCCGGAAAGGTGATGCTGTTTGTGATGCCTTTGATGCCGAGGAAACCCGTGATCATGTATTGATTGGGTTTAAGCGGATCGTGAAGAGGTAGCGCTTTGGTAATAGAGAAAAAGGCGTTGGGATATTTATCCACTTCAAAGAAATCTGCATTCTTCAAGTGCGCCTCCAGGTCGCGCTGGCTTTTCTCATCTTTCTGGTCGGTATTGCGAATGGTGGTCATGTCCAGCACAAAATCGCCTTTGAGGAGGTCGGTACCTTTGGTCACCAGTTTGCCCGACGCAAGCTGCAATGTGCCATCATGGCCACCCATACCTCCGGCATTTTCACCGTGCCACCGCACTTTGCTTTCCGGTAGCAGTAGTTCATATCGTTTTTCACTATCCTGTGCGTACACATAAAGCGGAAACCAATAAATGATCAGACAGAAGAGGCGCATGCGTAGTATTTGTTTTGGGTTGATGCGGTAAACCTAGCGCCACGCTGTGCGGCAGTAGTAAATCAATTGTAAAAAAATGTTAAATGACTGTAAAACATTGGCTTGAAGGTGCCGGTACACCGTATCTTTGATTGCTATGAAATGGATGAGGATAATTGTGATTTTGGCCGTAGGTGTGTTCTTCCTTTCGGCAGGTACACTGCTGGTGGGTAAAAGCGAAGCGGCCGCTTCATTGTCTGAAGCGCGCATTAATCTTGCCCTGCGCTCCATCGGGCATCAGCTGCTGTTGCAGGCTGGCGATTCCACCTCGCGCGTTTTACCCGTGAAGAAGAAAGATGCCGCTACGTACTATCTCGAATTTCAAAGCCCTTTTTCTTTTGTGCCCGACACGCTGGTGAAAGTTGTACATCAGCACATGAAGTCGGCAAACCTGCCGCTGCATTATATGGTCAACGTGTTGAATTGCTCCAACATCAACCTGGTGGTATATGGCTATGAGTTTGTAGAAAAGAAAACAGATCGTATAGCATGCCTGGGGCGCACACAGCCAACGGGTTGTTATGTTATCCAGGTTGTTTTTCCGGAGTTGGCAGATACAAAGGCATCTTCCAATGCCTATGTGTGGCTCACCGCATTATCGGCCATGGTGCTGGTTGCTTTTGTGGGAGGTAGCTGGAGAAAAAGAGAAAATAAAAAAACACAGGCACTGCCGCCGGAGGTAACGACCACGATCAATACGGTTAATGAAGAACCGTTTATCGCCCTGGGCAAGTATGCTTTTTATGATACACACCGCAGGTTGAAATCAGAA
>JAHEZH010000177.1 GCA_023251155.1 Flammeovirgaceae bacterium
TCTGATGCCCGGAATCAATGGTCTTGAACTCATTCAAAAACTGAAGCACATGAATCACTTGACCGCAGTGCCTGTGGCTCTCTTTTCAGCCAAGCCCTTAACGGAGACTGATCTGAAAGCCTTTGATATCGGGCAAGTTGCGTACATCAAGAAACCCTCCTCCTTAGACGAAATACTCAAAATGATCCATCGGTTACTTCATGATTAACACCAAAAAAAAGATACTCCAACCAAAATGTCATACTCTAAAACGAAAATTGCTATTGTAGATGATCACGCCCTGCTCAGACACGGAATCCAATCGCTTCTGCAGGGCCTCGATGATATCGAAGTGATTGCCACCGCCTCCAGCGGCGAGGAAGCAGTGACCTTATTAACCACTCACTCCCCCGACATTTTTCTCATGGATATCATGATGAAGGGGATGAGCGGAATTGAAACCACCCGCTGGATTAAAGAACAAAGCCCAACAACCCGCGTTATTCTGATTTCCAGTGAAGTCAATAAAGAATACATTGCCGCAGGAATAAAAGCCGGAATCAATGGATATCTTCCGAAAGACTCCAGCAGAGAAGCGTTAGTTGATTCCATTCATACGGTAATGAAAGGGGAACGGTACTTCAGCCCCGAGGTAACCGCGCTGGTGTTTCAGGATTTCTACTTAAAGGAAAAAGACGGCAAAGGACTTCCACGACAAAAAACAAAAGTATTAAGTAAACGCGAGGAAGAAGTACTTGCTCATATTGCTTCCGGTAAATCGTTAAAAGAAACAGCAGACGAACTTTTCATTAGTGTGAAAACAGTAGAAACACACAAGCAACACATTCAGGACAAACTTGGACTTAAAAATACTGCGCTGCTGGTCAAATATGCCATCGATAATAAACTAATCTGATTGAAAGCATCAGGAATTCCCTGATGTTTTCCGGTTTACCTGATTTTACAATAATAGTGTATTCACCAGTGCCTGGATCATCTTTTCGCTTCACTTTTGAGAATTGCAAAATGAGTGAATCTGTCAATCATCAAACGCTTCGGTCTGGTCGGGCATCCTACCCGGATCAATTTGTGGTAGGCGATACCTACATGCAAAAAACGGCCGACTATCTGATGAACACGTTGGATGTATCCATGGTCATGATCACCTGTCACTACTGGTATCACTGGAACAAATCAACAGCCGGATTAGAATTTCCGGCCACCACACTGCCCAATATCCTTTACCGCTCCGTAGTACAGGATAAACACTATGTGGAGATCGAAGATTGCATGCAGCATCCCTCCTATAAATTCATTAATCTTCAAATGGCTTCTCCGATCATACGTTTCATCGCCTGCATGCCCATCAGCAGCTCGGATGAAATTATCGGAGCGATCACCCTAATCGATCGCAAACCTAAACGACTGGCACCCTCCGAAATCACTGTCGTCAAAACCATCAGCGAGATGATGGCAATACATGTGGCATGTATCGCCAATCCCCATTAATCTGCGGGGCGGCCTGATGCGATCAGGATAACGCTGAGTAATCCATGCTATGCTGAATTTAAAGATGTCATCCAATCACTGATTTTTAGCCGATCACCAGCATCGATCTTTGAGCAAATTATCGAAATGGAATCCAGGATACATACGCAACCTTTACCGGAATTAACCAATCAGGCCCTGCAAAAGGAACTAAGTAAATCGAAAGACTTGATTGACAATTTCATTTACAGTTGTTCCCATGGGCTGCGAAGTCCGATCAAATCCATGGAAGGACTGATGATGCTGATCAAACAATGTGCGGCCGACAATTACTCCGAAAGAGCATTATACACGCGTTTATTGATCAACTCGATTTCAAAAGCACGGTCCATTCGCGAACAGTTAGAAGATTTTTCCAGGATCACACTTGATTGCCATCCCACCGATTTAATTCAGTTCCGTGTTCTTTTAAAGTCGCTGACGAAAGAATTTGAAAAACAAATAGATCAGTATAACCTCCATGTGAAGGTGCATATTCTTCAGAAAGAAAACTTTTATTGCTATGCGCGCGGCCTTCGGAGTATTTTAACGCAGTTGCTGTCCAATGCGCTTGTATTTCAACGCAACGGGCAAACGCCGGAAGTGATATCCGTCTTTATTACGGCAAGTAAATATGGTTGCAATGTACAGGTCCATGACCATGGAATAGGAATATCCCCTGCCCTCACTGAAAAGATTTTCACGCTCTTCTTCCGAGGATCAGAAAAATCACAGGGGGCAGGAATGGGCCTCTATATCGCAAGAGAAGTCACCCTTAAGATGGGTGGTACATTATCGGTACAGTCTTCGGAACAGGAAGGATCTGTTTTTTCCTTATGGCTGCCCAATCAGGCAACAAAACGGGTTCGTCCTATCCACTTTAATATTTTACACGATCGCTATTCGTTTATGACTCAAACTGAACAAACCATTATGACGGATCTTGACACCGCTCAAACCATCATACAGAAATTCATTATCCAATATACGGCCATCATGAAACTGCCCTTACAAAAACTTTCTTCCATTGTAGAATCGAAGAACACTGATTTATCGAAGCCTTTCCGGCAAAAGGAAATGGACGACATAGAGGAGAACCTGTTCATCATTGAAACACTACTCGATCAGTTGATGGCCGATATCGAGGCCGCCAAAAAAAACCTGACCAGCCAGACGATGGAGACGCCACGAGCCGACTCCATCCACTAACCTGCTCCGGGGAATTTCCAAAATGTGGCACCGATAATCGCCAGGGGGGCATGCATAATTAATTACGTTTTCCCAAAACCAAACAGGGATGAATTTGTTTAGTAACCGGGCCTAATCATGTGGTTAGATGACAGCAACCTGCAACGTTGACAAAAATAAAATCAGTTTGGGTAGGCCAAACGAAAACGGATCGTATACTTTGATAATTAATAGCTGATGCCTACTATGCTTACGTATTTTGCGCTGTTCATTTTTTGTTTAGCCGGCAATTGTTTACTTGCTCAGCAAACTCCTCCTTCCGATATAGAAGAACTGAAGAAAGAAATTCTTCAGCTGAATACCCAGGTGGATCAAATTCAGTTTAACCTGGGGCAATCTCAGAACAAGTTCAAAAGAGGAATAGCGGTGGCCACCATCGGTTACAGTGTCACCATCACAGGAGGATTGATGCTGGGAAGAAAGAACGATAACCTGGGAAAAGCACTGCTGGTGACAGGAGGTGCACTGGGAGTTACGGGTACTTTCATGCTGGTGGACTCATTCAAATACCTGGGGCGGGCGGGCAAAAAAATCAGGAAAGAGTAACCGGATAACACATTACGTTGGTCGTTACCTATTACGCTGACCACGGTTATTTTCTCAACCATTTCATCTCATGTTTGGATACGGTGCTCACTCCCTGCAATCCATTCCTTATCGGTCAAGCCATTTCTTAAAATCAGCCACCCGGTCACGGCTTACGGAGAGATCGTGCTCACAGGGTTGACCAAGTTTTACTTCCAACCGTGTGCTGATCAGTCCTTTGATTTCGGCAATGGCATTTACGTTTACAATAAATTTACGGCTGATGCGAAAAAACTGCCGGGGATCAAGAAGGCTTTCCAGTTCTTCCAGTGTATGGTCAACCATACTTTTGCGATTATCCTTTTGGCTGATCAGATAAGCGGCCTTTCCATCTGCAAAAAAATAGGCCACCTCGTTAGTGGGTTTATAGTGCAGCTTGTTTCCTGATTTAATCAGGAGTCGTTGCTTAAACCTTTGCCCGGAAGAGTGAATCAAATCTTTAAGCTGAGCTAATTCGAGTTCACTCAAAGAGGAAGCTGCCTTCGGATAGCGCTTGAATTTTTCCAATGCCCGCTGGATATCCTGAAACTGAATGGGCTTCAACAGGTAATCAATACTGAGCAATTGGAAAGCCTGCAGGGCGTACTGATCATAGGCCGTAGTAAAAACAACAGGCACGTCTACCTTCACCTGGTCAAAAATTTCAAAACTTTTCCCGTCAGCCAGCTGAATGTCCAGAAAAATCAAGTCAGTACTTTTGCCCGACCTGAAGTAGGCCACTACATCCTGCACCGAATCCATCGGTTCGTAAATCGTAATTCCGCTATCATACTGATGAATCAACTCCACGAGGCGGTCAGCCGCCAGTTGCTCATCTTCCACAACAATTACGTTCATACCACATCCATACTCACCAGCGGTATTTTTACCAAAAACTCCGATGAGGTTTTTATGATCTTTACTTCTTCATCACTTAGAAAGGCATACCGGCTCTGAATATTTTTAAGACCGATATGCGTTGAATCTTCTTTCACTTGCTTTTCCTGCAAACTATTACTCACCACAATCCAGTGGTCTTCAATAAACAGGTGGATGTGAAGCGGAAACCTGGAAGACACCACATTGTGCTTAATGGCATTTTCAATCAGCATCTGCAATGTAGCCGGTGCAAGAAAATAATTTTCATCTTCCGCTCTGATTTGTTTGTCAATGATGATGTTATCTCCAAATCGTATTTTCAATAAATAGAAATACGCATCAATAAAAGACAGCTCTTCTTTCAGTCTGACTACTTTTTTTTCCTGATTATAAAGCAAATAACGATATACCACGGAAAGCTGTGCAATAAATTTGGCAGAGACATCCGCATCTTTATATACCAGGGAGGACAGTGCATTGAAGCAATTGAAAAGGAAATGCGGATTGATCTGGTTGCGTAACGCTTCAAACTGGGCTTCCACACTTTCTTTTTTAAATTGCTCGGCTTCCACCTGTGTTTTCTTCAGCCGGTCCATAAAGAAATAGATTGCATTGATGCAGTTCAAAAATAAATTCACGCGAAAACCAAAGGCCAGCAGCAGTTTCAGATGTTCGCTATTCCACATCAATGGCATTCCCAAAAGAAGGTATAAAGCATAAAGGCAGCCAACACTGGCAATGACTACATTCAGCAAGCTGCAAAAAAACAAAATGACTAACGGATGAATATGTCCTCCCAGCCATCGCTGCAGCTGATCCGATTTCGATTCAATCAGTCGGTTCAATTCCCAGGTGATCAGTACTACAAGTAGAAGCAAGCCAAACAAATAGTACCATGGCAGCTCAAAATCGAATAGGCGGTTGCCTACGGTAAACAAAATGTTTGCATACGAGTAGGCAGACAAAAGCAGCACCAATAAATACCTGTACCTGATCTTAAACACGGTGTGGGGAGATTAAGCCAAACGAATGAAGTGATGAACGTTAGTGGTTTTTTGAACTGGAATACTAAACCCGCTTTCAGGCTTCTTATTGATCAAAAACCTGAGCTATGTTGTAAAACAAACATAGCCCAGGAATGTTATCAATTTGTTACACTTTATTGTGGCAGCAATACCTTGTCGATGGTGTGAATCACGCCATTGGTAGCCAGCACATTGAGCAGAGCTGCATTAGCACTCAGGTTAGCTACATTTCCCTTCGCATCGGTGATGGTTTTGGCGGTAGCATTCACGGTCACATTTCCGTTCAGCGTAGCTACGGATCCATTAGTGAGGTCTGTCGAAAACACCCGCGCACCGACCACATGTACTTGCAGCACAGCCGTTAATGTAGCAATCGGAATCTCGTTTACGTTAGCAACACCCAATGCCGTATAGAGTGCCTGGAAGGCGGCATCCGTAGGTGCGAAGACCGTAAGGTTAGCATCGGCATTGCTCACTGCAGCAAGCAGATCTGTGCCCGTTCCACTGGTACGTGCAAGTGCCGCCACTAATTGTGTAAACTGCGGGCTGCTGCTCGTAGATAAATCAGTAGCCGTCTGTGCAATAGTTTTGGCGGGTGGGATCAACGTGCGGTTAATGACGTGCACCACTCCGTTGGAAGCATTAATGTTGGTAGACGTAACCTGCGTAGTTCCATTGATGAAAACACCACTGCCACCATTGCTCAGGTAGAATTTCCCGTTCAGTGTGGTAATTGCAGCACTACCACTGGGCAAATCAGCGGCTAACACTTTGCTACCCAATACGTGGTATTGTAAGATAGGTATCAATTGAGCTTTGGTCAGATTATCCAGACTCGTAACACCTGCGGCAGTGAAAGCAGCATTGGTTGGTGCAAACAACGTAAACGGACCTGCACCTAACAAAGTGCTCAGTAAGTCTGCCTTGACAACGGCGGCTACAAGAGTAGAGAAATTCTTATTAAAGTAGGCCGGGGCTACAATGGTTCCTACAACAGGGCGGATAGAAGGTGGCACCAGTACGGCATCCACAATATGAACAACACCGTTGGTGGCCGATACATCAGCAGTGGTTACATTCACCGTGCCGTTGATTCTTACGCCACCGGTTACCGTTACGGCAATGGCTTCGTTACTCACCGAGTTAAGGTTTCCTGCGGTAAGCTGGCTCGCTTGTAAAGCAGCAGTACTGACTACATGGTATTGCAGCACTGACTTTAAAACGGATTCCGGAATATCATCCAGGCTGGTTTGGCCAATCGCTGCCAATAGATTGGTAAACGCAGTGTTGGTGGGAGCAAAAACAGTGAATGTTCCATTGCCGCTGAGCGTAGAAACCAGATCGGGATATTTAGTCAGTGCAGTAACCAACACAGAAAGATTAGGCGTAGCCTGGGCCAATTGCACAATTGTTTTATTGGGAGGAGCAACAAAATTAGAAGGAACCAAAACGGCATCCACCACATGAACAACTCCGTTGGTGGCTTGGACATCGGCAGTCGTTACTCTTGTGCTCCCATTTAAGGTAACACCGTTTGTTACATTAACAGCTATGGTTTGTCCACTTGCTGTGGTGATCGTACCGTTAGTAAGCTGACTTGCATTAAGTGCACCTGATGTAATGACATGGTATTGCAATACCGACTTTAAGGTAGCATCCGGAATGGCCTCCAGGCTGGGAAGCCCCAGTGTGGTCAGCAGATTGGTAAATGCGGTATTGGTTGGAGCAAACACTGTCAATTGACCACTGCCACTTAACGTAGTTACCAGATCCGGAAATCGGGTTAGCGCAGTCACTAATGTAGATAGTTCAGGATTAGCCTGAGCCAGCTGTACAATGTTTTTGTCCGGTGCGGGTGCATCATCGTCATCGTTGCAGCTCAATAAAACCAGTGAAGCCAAAACAGAAAACGCCAGTGCCCATCGGAAGGATACCAGCTGATTTAATCGGTTTTTAAAATGCGTTATCATACTTTTTTAAGGGTTTAATTTTCATATAGATAACCGCATTATTCCCTGAATGTATTCGGGCGGTAGAGTGAACGGTAGTAGTGAGGTGTGCCAGTGGTAAGAATTAAAGAGTGAACCGATGATGAATCACGTGGCCCTGAGGTAGTGAGTACCTAAGCCCGACCCGAAACTCATTCTAATTCGACAAAATTACCCTGAGCAGATGGCGCAAAACGGAGTGAGACGTAATTCGTTGATGACAGTGGCCAGTAAGCTTAGCTATGCCATGAAAAAATAAGAGCGGAAGAAAAAAGTAATACTCTTTCTTCAACGAAGGTGCGTAGCATGGTTCTTTGAATGTAAAAAGTGTACCCGATCCCTGCTCACTTTCCTGGAATCAGCACGAAGCGAACGCTGCGCTTCTCAGAAAATCCTGCTTCTCAAAAAAATGATCAAGACGTTTTTTCCTGGTTCATCATCTCCTGATGATTATACACAAAGCTAACCAGCTCGCTTGTCGCCAGATTCAGCTCTTCGGTGCAAATCGCAAACTTGGAGGCGATTGTGTTGTATTCTTCTTTTTCGAGTAAATCCATTTGAATCAGATTGGATAGCCCCTTTATTCTGGCCATTGGTCCGCCAATTTTGTGAGAAGCCTTGAAGGCGATCGACTCCAGGACAACATGCGTCTTCTCACGAAGTTGTTCATGCATTTTCCTTTCCGTAATGGGCAGACCAATGGAAAGAAAGCCCTTACGCGTTCCATGCTGATACACAATAGGTGTTACGACACAATCAAACCAATAATGCTCTCCTTGCTTGCTGACATGCTCTACTTCTCCTCGCCACACCTGGCCCGCTGCAAGACTGGCTCTTCGCTGATCTGCATTGGCTTTCTGATGGTCGGGGGTGGCAAGCAGTGAGTAGTGCTGGCCGATTAACTCTTCTCTTGTATACCCCGAGGCCTTTACTAGCTGATCATTTACCTGGACGAAGTTACCCTCAAGATCATTGATGGTGGAATAAAGGTTTACATCAATGGCGTCAATATAGGTTTGCAGTTCCAGTGTTTTCTCTTTTACCATGGTTTCCAGCTGCCCTGTCATTCCTTGTAATTTTTCATTGATGGTACTGACTTCCTCATTGTTGGACTGGAGTTCTTCTTGTATGGTCTGAAGTTCGTTGTATTTAACGGTCAGCTTTTCATCATAGTGCATGGCCAGGTCACGAAAGAAAGCAATCTGGAAGGAGATTATGCCTACCGTATTCAGTACGATAACTGTGGGAACAATATCGTAGTTGATAGTCGGATCAGGAATAAACGGAACTTGACTATTGTAGATTTTAATGGCAACAAAAATCACCGCACACAAAAAGTTGCTGATGAAGATCATGTACTTTTCTTCCAGGATCAGCGTGGCCATCGTGGCAATGGCAATCAACGTATATTCATTTCCATTTCCCCTGCCCTCATAACTCCAGTAAGTGATCACCAGCAATGATCCTATTAAATAACAGTTCCTGGCAGATCGAAAAAGACCTTTGCTGTTTAACCATAGCACCAAAACGGCAAAAGGAATAATGTAAAGCGGACCATAATAATATTGATACCCAATCAAGGCATACGCGATTGAAAACACAATCACCGAAAGCGAAGCTATAATGGATAGCCCATTCAGTAACATCACGCGGCCTCGCAGCAAACCAGGAAGGGTAGCATGATATCCAATCCGCAGCCCTCTTCTCCACCAGGATAGAACGATTCCAAATAGACGATAGGTTACATGACTCATTGGCTTCTATTAGGTATTTATTCGGTTGACAACTTAGCAAAATTAAGACACCTGTTGTGCAGATTTACAGATTGACTCAGAGATAAGTTCTTCTCCCGAAGTTATTGAAATTGACTTAGCCAATCTGAAAAGAAGGTAGATGGAGTGATTTTCAGTCCGCCACTGGATAACGTATAACGTGCACCTGACCAACTTCTTTTAAACAATGGCGCCACCATTTTGTTCCACCTCCCGGAATGAAAGTGAATAATGGATGCCCATCCGGAGGCAATACGGCAACGATTACGGTTCAGACCACTTCACAAAAGCCGGCCACCCTTTCGCGAGCTACCTGTTAACAGCAGTGGAAGTCACTTTCACAAAGAGATGAAATACCCGATAACCGAGTATGAATTTTACCATCCGCTTACATTTCCCCTACAAACTCCAGGAGAAGAGGAGCCATGACGCGAACTAAAACGGGTTGAGTTCGCGTCATGGTAATCCCATTCCAAAACCAAGCACATCATCCCACTTTCAGAATGCATGGGCCTGCCTGCGCACATTACATCAAAGAAAATGAGTGGTACGAACCACATGTACGGGGTGGTAAAAAGCAATCATGGCATACCGATCAAAGTATTTAACCTGAAGGTGTCCCAGAATTCGTTTGCAACTGTCTTCTGATACAATGGTTTCGATTTTTACATTTTCACCTTCCCATTGATTATCTCTTACTCCATGCAGTCCTTTGCCGGAAACCGACGAGGCGGTATACCCTTTGGCTCCCATTCCAACGATTTCTCTTTCAATGGAGGAGGCAAGTGCATCCTCTGCAATGATGGTTAGTAAATGAAGATTGTTCATATCGAAGTTCAGTTGATTTGATAAATCATTTTTGCGATTTCATGGTAAAGCGGAAGCCCCAGCATGATATTGAAGGGAAATGTAATGGCCAACGCGGATGTCAAATAGTAAGACGGATTCGCTTCGGGTAACGCCACCCGGCATGCAGCCGGGGCAGCGATGTAAGAAGCGCTGGAGGCCAGCACCCCAAGGATCGTGGCACCTCCCATACTCAAGCCAATGAAATGACCGAGAGCAATTCCAATGCATGCATGAAGAATGGGAAAGAGTATTCCGAATCCGAAAAGGAAGGCCCCACCCTTTCGGAGATCGGATAACTTACGGCCGGCCACTAAGCCTGCTTCCAAAAGGAAGAGCGTCAACACGCCCTTGAAGGGAGTATCAAAAAGTGGCGAGACCTGATCCCAGCCGGTATCCCCTGCCAAAAAACCGATTACCAAAAATCCGATTAAGAGTAAACTGCTTTTTCCCGCCAGCAATTCACGCGCAACTTCTTTCAGCGGTACCTGGGTTACGCCCTCCATCGATGATGTGTTAATCCGTGCCAGCGAAATACCAATGAGAATAGCGGGGATTTCCATCATCGCCAGCATACTTGGCATAAATCCTTCATAAGGAATGTGCAGGCTCTCGTGAAATGCTAAAGCTGCACTGAATGTAACTGCTGAAACCGATCCATAATGGGCAGCCAGGGCAGCCGCATTCGGCACATCAAATTTTCCAACTTTACGCATCAGCCAATACGTCCACAACGGAATGGTACAGCATAATCCGATGGCTACTAGAGAAGGCTGCCATACTTCAGCGAAAGTAGCAAGCGACAATTTGTGTCCACCCTTTATCCCGATGGCAATCAACAGATAAATAGTGAGCGATTGATACAACGAATCGGGAAACTTCAAATCACTTTTGACCCGTGATGCAATAATTCCGAGCAGGAACGCAAGCACCATCGGCGATAAAATACTGGTAAGCATAGACAGGTGAGTTAAGGCAGTTATTCAAAAAAATCAATCTTTCCGGAGTTGAGGTCATAGAGTGCACCAACTATCTTAATGGATCCTTCTCTCACTCGTTTGGCCAGCACCGGCTCCAGGCTTTTCAACTGCTCTACTTGCATGCGGATATTTTCCCGGATGGCCTCGTCCAACACATCTGTTGCTCCTTTACTCTTTGCCTTTTCTACGGCCGGCTTGATTGCATTGATTAACGTCACAATATGTCCGGGTACTTCGGGCAGGTGAACAGCGGCACTCACGGCCCCACACTTTGTATGCCCCAGCACCACAATCAGTTTTGTTCCCAAAATCTCTTCTGCAAATTCAATACTTCCCCACGATGCATAGGTGGACACCTGGCCTGCCGTGCGAACGATAAATAAGTCGCCAAGCCCCTGGTCAAAAATGATTTCGTTCGGCACACGTGAATCAGAGCACCCTACAATGGTAGCAAATGGACTTTGTGACGAGGCTATCTCCTTTATTCGATTCAGATCCTGCCGGGGTTTGGTTGGAAGGCCGTTGACAAAACGCAGGTTTCCTTCTTTCAATAACGTAAGCGCCTGGTCCGGAGAAATTTTACTTTGTGCCAAAAGACACGAGCTAAAAAGTAGACAGAGTAAAAAGAAAAAAACGGGTTTCATCATCATCTTGTTTTGGTTTATTGTTAGTGGTATTCTTCCTGTTTTTTCGAGGGAACAAGCTACGCCTGGCTACCGATGCACTCAGGGCAGGCCGCCAGACACAGGTACGAGTAACCGGGCAATCAACAATGGCATTACAGTGGCTTTCCTGATTCCGTATTCTGTTTCTTTCCTTCATCACTAAAAGAGAATGGGTAGAGAGAGGGATAACGTGGATGGTGAGATGCAGTGATGCCCCGGCACTGAAGGTGGAGGTCCGCTCATGCGAGACGTTAACGGCACCATCCGGTGCGAGGTGTGTACCCCGGAGGTACACCAAAGTCAAGAGAAAAAACAGGGATAGCGATTCAGGAATACATTTTAGTTGCGTCACTTTTTCTGTTCTCACGCCGCAAAAATGAGTTACAGCATTCATTATT
>JAHEZH010000301.1 GCA_023251155.1 Flammeovirgaceae bacterium
ATTTAAAAAGTACGTGCCTTCTGCGCCATTTAATTATACGTTTGCTGATGAGACGTATGCTAAAAAATTTGCTGCCGAAGAGCGGGTAGGCAAGCTGGCCTATGTGTTTGCTTCGCTGGCGATCTTCATCAGCTGTCTTGGTTTGTTTGGCCTTGCTTCCTTCATCGCCGAGCAACGCACCAAAGAGATTGGCATCCGTAAAGTATTGGGAGCCTCTGTCACCCATCTGTGGATAAGACTATCAGCCGATTTTGTGTGGCTGGTGGTGATTGCTTGTGCCGTGGCTGTACCGATCGCCTATTACTATCTGCAGGGATGGCTGCAAGAATATGAATACCGCACCGAAATTTCCTGGTGGATAGTTGCGATCACCATGGGAGGAGCATTGGGCATCACCCTGTTAACCGTAAGTTATCAGGCCATACGAGCAGCCATTGCTAATCCGGTGAAGAGTTTGAGGAGTGAGTAATGCAGGTAGATAGTAAGCAAATAACAGTAAGTATATTTTTTGCCTGCAGCTGATTGTTTACGCGCTTGCTTAAATAGCTTCCTTTAGGACGACTTGCTTTCAGAAGTGTATAGTGGTGATCTGGAGACGATGTTTTAATCAGGATGTGTTTGCGATTGCCGGAGTGATTTCATTTCTTGTTCACCATCCGCTTTCAATCCATAAGCCATTGGCCTGACCAGTGAATGAACGTAGAAGTGAGTAAATCGTAATTGCCAGTCACCGTTTTTTTTGTTCTTGGTAACTTTTTTACCTGTCCGCATCCGAACGGTCTTATTCGATACCGTACATGCATCAGCTGCTGGAACGGTTAAATAAGGTGATTTTTGCTCCTGGCATTGATTTCGCAATACTGTATAGGAGCACATGCTGATACCAGCGTGAGGATATCTTACTTTACCGACCAAACGTATGCTGTTTACTCATTTCAAAAGTGCCTGGAGAAATTTGCTCCGTCATCCATTTTCATCAACCATCAACATTATTGGGTTGGCTACCGGTATTACCTGCTGCATCTTCATTTCCATCTATGTATGGAATGAGTTACAGGCCGATGAATTTCATGTGAACAGGAAAAACCTGTTTCGCGTGAACATGATTTCACCGGAGTCGGGAAGAGCAGGGAACGCTGTTCCTTATCCATTCGGCACCTCGCTGCAAAATGAATATCATGAGATCAGTAAGATTGTTCGCCTTGGTCAGGACAATGTATCCATTCGTGCTGGCCAGGATTCGTATTTCTATGAAGATCAATTCTATTGGGCCGATTCGACCTTCTTTGATGTGCTCACTTTCCCATTGGTGAAAGGCAATGAAGCAACGGCATTGAAAGATCCCTACAGTTTGGTAATGACCGAATCAATGGCGAAAAAATATTTCAAAGAAGAAGATCCTATTGGTAAAGAAGTAGAGATGAAAATTTATGATGGTGATCGTAAGTTTTCATTTACCGTAACGGGCGTAGTGAAAGATCTCCCTAAAAATTCGACCATCCGGTTTGGGTTCATCGCACCGATGCGTACGGCATTACAGGTTTATCCTCAATTCGAAAACTTCTGGAACCTGAGTTGGGTGACCACCTATGCCATGGTAGATCATCCGGCAACGATCAAAGAAAAAGAAAAACAGGCTGCCGTCTTCTTTGAGAAGTATGCGGGTAAAGGGTTTGCCAAATTAGGCATCGAGTTTCAGCCCATGTCGCGATTGCATTTGTATTCCGGTCATGTCGGTAAAAATTTATCGGATAGCATTACCAATGTGTACCTGTTTATCATCATTGGAATATTCATTTTCTTACTGGCATGTGTCAATTTTGTAAACCTCTCTACTGCACGGGCTGAATTACGTAAAAAAGAAATCGGAGTCCGTAAGGCATTAGGTGCATTTCGAAAGCAGCTATTCGCACAGTTTATGACGGAAGCGCTACTTACTGCGGCTATCGTCCTGGTGATTGCCTTTGCGGCTACATCGGCACTTCAACCGCTGGCAAGCGAGTATGTGGATGGCACTTCCGTTTTGTTCTCGGCTTTTGTTCTTCCTTTGGTATTTCTGGGGGCAATGATCCTGATTGGTCTCTTTGCGGGGTTATATCCTGCTGCTTATCTCTCTTCCTTTCAGCCCCTGGAAACCTTAAAAGGAAAGGTGGAGAAAATGACCAGTTCGGTATTCAGTCCACGTCAGGTGTTGGTGGTTTTTCAATTCACCATCTCCATCGCTTTGATTGCCGGAACATTGATCATCAACAAACAGGTACGCTACCTGAAAAATGCAGATCTGGGCATGGCTACGGATCAACTGATTACTATACCGGTAGACGATCGCGAGTTGCAAAAGAAAATGGCTTCTATCCGTGATCTGATGGCCACTGCTCCCGGAGTAGCTGGTGTTGCGGCTTCAGGTGAAAAATTCCCTGCCGATATGAATAACACCTGGGAAATTACCTGGCAAGGTCGTGTACAGGAAGATACCCGTAGTGTGGATGTGGTTTCGATAGACGATGTGTACTTTGATTTGCTCCATGCCGAATTTGTGGAAGGAAGAAACTTATCCCGTGCCTATGGCACTGATTCATCCGGTTTCATTATCAATGAAGCTACCCGCAGCATGATGGGTGTAACGGAAGCGGTAGGGATGGAAGTAAAAGTAGGAGGAAAGCCGGGTACGATTATCGGTGTGGTGAAAGATATTCATCACTATTCATTGCATCAGAAAGTAGAGCCCATTGCCTACCTGCAGGTGCCTGCACCTAACCGTGCATGTTCCGATAACCTGGTAGTGAAGATCAGCAGTCAATCGCTGCCGGCTACACTTGCCTCACTGAAAGACAAATGGGAGACACTCACGCAAGATCGTCCCTTTGAATATCACTTTGTGGATGAGGAGTTTGCACTTACGTATGCACAGGAAGATCGTTTCCTTATTTTATTTGAAGTGTTTTCGGGCCTTGCCATTGTTATCGCCTGCCTGGGATTGATGGGACTCTCTTCTTTTGTGGTAAGCAAACGGGCTAAAGAAATTGGCATTCGTAAAGTATTAGGTGCATCCGTGCCACAAATACTCATGATGCTTACCAGGGGATTTTCGGTTCCTATTGTCATTGCCTTTCTCATCGCCGGCCCCGGTGTGTATTACATCATGAAAGGCTGGCTGGATAAGTTTGCCTACAAGGTAGAGGTCGACTTCTTCCTGCTCATGGTGTCTGGTGTACTGGCGTGGCTCGTTGCCTTTTCATTCATCGGTCTTCAATCATGGAAAGTGGCAAGGATGAATCCTGTGACTACGCTGAAGGATGAATGAGGTGTTGCGGATGGATTTTTAAGCTCACGAAAGTGGATCAGTGATCATTTTAGAATCAGGCATGACAGTTCACTGTATGGCAGTGGACTGTCATGCCTGATATCAGAGCCAAAAGTTGTTTCGCACCCTGCTTATTATTGTAGAGATCTATCAACAGAGTGTTGCTATTACCCCCTGCATACGATTTCCTTCAAAACCAATGTGACCTGACCAGTAGGGAGTACTCCAAACAGCATCGAGGTTGGCACAGTTTTGTTGAATCATTTGGATTATGAGATCACGAAAAGATTTCCTCACTGCATTTCTTCCATCGTTTTCATTTTATTCAGTGGATGCTCCTCCTCCGGACATCATCGCGCTTAACCGGATCACATACGGTGCTACTTCTGCTGATGTGGATCAGGTTAGAAAAAATGGATTGGCTTCTTTCATTGAAGAACAATTGAATCCGACAGAAGAAGATACTAAGCTCACTGAGAAACTCTCGTCCGCCACTCTTCAAATCAAGTATCCCGAAAAGGATGGAGCCCCGGCAGTGGATGAAACTCGTCCTTTGAATCTAATCCATGCACCAATCGATCAGCTTTGGCAACTCACGAATAAACAGACACCGGTCAATAATCAGGAGAAAGTACGACCCCTGGAAGAAGTCAGAGCCGCTTCCTGGTTGCGTGCCGTGTATAGCAAATGGCAGCTGCGCGAAGTGATGGTAGAGTTCTGGCACAATCACTTTAACGTGAATGCATCCGATCAGAAGATCGCGATTGTATTTCCTGTCTATGATAAGGATGTGATCCGTAAAAACAGCTTGGGCAATTTCCGTGCGTTTCTCGAAGATGTTGCCAAAAGTACAGCCATGCTCTACTACCTCGATAACTATACCAGCAAGGCCAGTCCCGCGAATGAAAACTATGCACGTGAGCTATTTGAACTGCATACACTGGGTTCCGATTTTTATTTCAATAATCTCTACAATAAATGGCGCAACGTGCCGGGCGCACTCAGCGGAAAGCCGACCGGATACATTGATGAAGATGTATATGAAGCCGCGCGTGCCTTCACC
>JAHEZH010000178.1:0-3880 GCA_023251155.1 Flammeovirgaceae bacterium
GGTCAGTTTTAAAGTAACGCTGGTCTATTTTGCGGCAGTGCCGATCATCGCCCTCACCAGCTGGCTGCTTAGCCGTAAGATCAAAGTGGTACAAAAAAGTATTGTAAAGGAGACGACTTCCCTGGCGGGCTCTACCACAGAGTCGTTACGCAACATCGAATTGGTCAAGAGTCTGGGGCTGGCCAATCAGGAAATTGAGCGACTGAATAACACGACCTATAAAATACTTGGACTGGAATTGAAGAAGGTGAAATACGTGAGAAGTATGAGCTTTCTGCAGGGTACAACCGTAAATTTTATTCGCAGTGTGATGGTCGTTATTCTGTTGATATTGATTTTCGATAATGAAATATCGGCAGGCAAGTATTTTACTTTTCTTTTCTATTCCTTCTTCCTGTTCGGACCATTGCAGGAATTGGGTAATGTGATCATTGCGTATCGCGAAGCTGAGGTCTCACTTTTAAATTTCGATCGTATCTTAAATCTTCCCAAAGAAGTGAAGCCTCAAAATCCCGTGAAGGTGGGTAGAATTAAAGATTTGAGTTTTAATCAGGTCAGCTTCAAACATCAGTCGGCAAGCAACAATGCACTGAATCATATCTCTTTTGCTACCAGTAATGGGCAGACCATTGCTTTCGTTGGGCCGTCCGGATCGGGTAAGACTACCTTGGTGAAATTGCTGGTGGGATTGTATCCGCCAAAAGAAGGAAGCATACGCTATAATAATACATCCAGCACGGACATTGACCTGGATGAACTCCGCAGCAAGATTGGCTTTGTAACCCAGGACACTCAGTTGTTTTCAGGTACCATTCGTGAAAACTTACTTTTTGTGCGACCAAGCGCTACGGATGAAGAGTGCCTTCAGGTATTGCATAAGGCGGCTTGCCAGACCTTACTTGCCCGTGCCGATAAAGGGTTAGATACCATTATTGGTGAAGGTGGAGTGAAAGTATCGGGAGGAGAGAAGCAGCGCCTTTCGATTGCCCGCGCCTTGCTTCGTCAGCCGGATATTCTTGTTTTCGATGAGGCTACGTCTTCGTTGGATTCACTTACCGAGGAGGAAATCACCGAGACCATACGTGAGGTATCGACCATTCAGGACCACATCACCATTTTGATTGCGCACCGGTTATCGACCATCATGCATGCCGACCGGATTTTTGTGCTGGAAAGAGGAAACATCATTGAAGCCGGAAGACATGAGGAGCTACTGCAGGAGAAAGGATTGTACTACGCCATGTGGCGCCAGCAAATTGGTGAGAAGGACAGCGTGTTAGCTTAAGTCTGATTAAGTCCGAATTCCTTTCTTCATTTTATACAAGCGATGGCCAATGTGCTGTCGCTTTATTTTTTTTACTCTTTTGCAACTTTAGGGTGGGTGAGGATCTGATGCGCAACGAGGTGCATCAACGATGGGATGGTTGGGCTACATCGCTGCTGCCGTGAGTTGTTTCTGCTGCCGTTTTAGTATCGATCGGGGCATCATATTTTATACGCTATCAGCTCTGCAAAAGCAGTCAGCGCAATCAGGTAGAAAGTATGAAAGTATTGATGTTCGGATGGGAATTTCCCCCGCATATTTCCGGTGGACTTGGCACGGCCTGCTATGGAATCACCCACGCCCTTCTTCACGAAAATACGCAGGTGTTGTTTGTCGCACCGAAACTATATGGTGATGAGCCCGCAAATAAAGTAGAGCTACTGAGTGCCAGTGAAGTACCCGTAACCAGGACACTGTCGGTTACCGATGTTATCAGCGAAGAAACCATTATCACCGAAAGAGAAGCAGGTGAATGGGCACCGCACCGTACAGCACGTATCGAGATCATTGAAGTGCCTTCCTCCTTATTACCGTATCAGTTGACTTCGCAGGAAGAAGTTGCCTATGAAATCGAACAATGGAACTATCGGTTTCAGAAGATAAAAGAAGCCATTGCTGTTCCGGTAACGGAAACAGTTAAAGAAACAGAAACGATTACGTATTCATTTACAGGTGGATACGGATCGCAACTCATCAAAGAAGTCTATCGCTATGCGGAAGTAGCCACTGCTATTGCATCTGAAAATGAATTTGATGTAATCCATGCGCATGACTGGATGACGTTTCCGGCTGGCATCGCAGCAAAGCAAATCACGGGTAAGCCATTGGTTGTACACGTACATGCTACCGAGCATGATCGCGCACTGAACGGTGGCGATCCGCATGTGTTTACCATAGAGAAGGAAGGGATGGAAGCCGCTGACCGGGTGGTGGCGGTAAGTCAATGGACAAAAGAGCTGATCATCCATCGCTATGGTATTGCGGAAGAGAAAATCACTGTAGTACATAATGGAATTATCTTATCGGAGGAGACCACCCCGTCGGAAACATCTCCTGTCGGTTCGCAGGTGGTTACTTTTTTGGGAAGGATCACGCACCAGAAAGGACCGCTCTATTTTGTGAATGCTGCTGCCCTGGTGTTGAAGAAATTTCCGGATGCTCATTTCCTCATGGCCGGATCTGGGGATCTCTTTCCACAAATACTAGAGCGTGTAGCACAGCTTAAAATGTCTTCCCGTTTTCACTTCACCGGCTTTTTGAAGAAGAAGGAGATCAATAAAGTACTTTCCTTTTCCAGTGTGTACGTGATGCCTTCGGTGTCCGAGCCATTCGGTATTACTCCTTTGGAGGCAGTACATGCCGGAGTGCCGGTGATTATTTCAAAACAATCGGGTGTGGCCGAAGTAATGGAACATGCCCTGAAGGTAGATTTTTGGGATAGTGATGCATTGGCCAATGCCATCTGCAGTATTCTGAAATATGAAAGTTTATCCACAACACTGAAAAAAAACAGTGGCAATGAAATTAAAGATATCACCTGGAATAAGTCCGCTAGAAAATTAAATACGATTTATCATGACCTTGTCAACAGCAACCCACGAACAGCATCTGGTGATCTACTTTCAGGTTCATCAGCCGAAGAGACTGAGAGCGTTCCCCTTCTTTGATATTGGAACCAACTCCGGTTATTTTGATGATGCACTCAATGCTACAATTGTAAAACGGATAGCACAGGAGTGCTACCTGCCTGCCAATGCGCTTTTACTGAAGCTCATCAAGGCCAATCCAAAAATCAAAATTGCTTTTTCGATATCCGGCACAGTCATCGATCAGCTGGTGGAATACGCTCCGGAAGTAGTGCAGAGTTTCCGTGCCCTCGCTAAAACAGGTTCGGTTGAATTTCTGGCAGAGACGGACTATCATTCACTTGCCTGCCTTGTGCCGGGTGATGAGTTTGAAACTCAGGTAGCCAATCACATGGAGAAAATCTATAAACACTTTGGCTTGCGTACCACCGTGCTGAGAAATACGGAATTGATTTATAATGACGAACTCGGCCGCAGAGCGGCACGAATGGGCTTTGATGGTATGATCACAGAAGGTGCAGATCGTATCTTAGGTTACAGAAGTCCGCATGAACTGTACCGGCATCCCGATCAACATGGCGTGAAATTGCTGTTGAGAAATTATCATTTAAGTGATGAGATTTCATTCCGCTTCCGCCAGGGTAATCATTATTTGTCGGTAGATCAGTTGATGTCCTCCCTGAATTCCATTCCGCCTCATCTTCCATTGGTTAATCTGGCTATGGACTACGAAACCTTTGGAGAACATCAGAAAAAAGAAACGGGCATATTCGCTTTTCTTGAAGGAATGCTGAAAGCCGTAGTGAGTCAGAAGAAATTTACGCTAAGCACACCTTCTGAGGCTATTCATTGCGTGGAGACCGACCATGTTTTATCTGTGCCTGATTTTATTTCATGGGCCGATGAAGCACGTGATCTTTCGGCCTGGTTAGGCAACGATCTTCAGAACGATGCCTTTGGTTCTGTTCTG
>JAHEZH010000178.1:3890-11749 GCA_023251155.1 Flammeovirgaceae bacterium
TGGTGATGAGCGACACTGCTCTTCTTGACACCTGGCGCAACCTGACGACCAGTGATCATTTTTATTATATGTCCACGAAAAAGAACAATGATGGAAATGTACATGCGTACTTCAATCATTATCCTTCTCCCTACGAAGCATTCATCAATTACATGAATGTGGTAGCCGATTTTACCCAACGCGTGCACAAGGCGAAGCAGGTTTACGATGAATCCACAAAACAAGTAATGGTGGAAGCAGAGCGCAGAGATGAGCATGTTCCGCTGTGGGCGCAACAGTTCGCAGGTTCGTATGATCATGGCCACATGGGGCGATAGAAAATTCCCGTTCCGTGATATGAAATTTTGTAAAGTCGTTTCTTAACTAATCATTGATTTGTGAATATTTTTCCTGGAAATCCCTATCCTTTAGGTGCCACCTTTGATGGTGAAGGAGTCAACTTTGCGTTGTATGCCGAGAATGCCACTGAGGTGGAACTTTGTCTCTTTGATCAACCCAAGGGGGCAAAAGAGAATCAGAAAATAAAATTAACGGAACGTACCCATCATGTGTGGCACGTTTATATTCCCGGATTGAAAGCGGGACAACTTTACGGGTACCGTGTGTCCGGCCCTTACGATCCATTGAATGGTCATCGTTTCAATAACAACAAGCTGTTGATGGACCCTTACGCAAAAGCGATTGCCGGATCCATTGAATGGGATAACTCATTGTTTGGATACGATATCGGAAATCCCGGTGAAGATCTCAGCTTCAGCGAAACAGACAGCGCTCCTTTTTTATCCAAGTGTGTGGTCATCGATCCTGCTTTTGATTGGGAAGGAGACCAGCCGCTCAGGATTGAGAATCACAAAACAATCATTTACGAAGCTCATGTGCGTGGCTTGACAAAAAATCATCCGGAAATTCCGGAAGCCATTCGTGGAACGTATGCGGGTATTGCGCATCCTGTTGTGATCAAACACCTTAAAGAACTGGGTGTAACCGCAATTGAATTGATGCCTGTGCATCATTTTATTGTGGATCGTCACCTGAAGGAAAAAGGATTAACCAACTACTGGGGATATAATACCATCGCGTTTTTTGCTCCTGATACTTTGTACTCCAGCAGTGGTGTGCGGAGTGAGCAGGTGACAGAGTTTAAGCGGATGGTGAAGGAACTTCATAAAGCAGGTATTGAAGTCATTCTGGATGTGGTGTACAACCACACGGCTGAAGGAAACCAGATGGGACCAACGCTTTCTTTCCGCGGTATTGATAATGCATCCTATTATCGCCTGGCAGAAGAACAACGGTATTACAAAGATTATACCGGTACGGGCAACACATTGAATGCAAACCTGCCGGGTGTATTACGGCTGATGATGGACAGTCTTCGTTACTGGATTACCGAAATGCACGTAGACGGATTCCGTTTTGATCTGGCGGCCACACTGGCGCGTGAGTTACATGAAGTGAATCGGCTCAGCGCGTTCTTCGATATCATTTATCAGGACCCGGTCATCTCCCAGGTTAAACTAATTGCCGAACCGTGGGATATCGGTGAAGGTGGCTACCAGGTGGGAAAATTTCCTCCCGGGTGGATGGAGTGGAATGGAAAATTCCGTGACTGCATCCGTGACTACTGGAGAGGGGCCGATAGTATGCTGGGAGAATTTGCATTGCGCATTACCGGTAGCCCCGATTTATATGAAGATGGATACCGTACGCCAACCGCCAGTATCAATTTCATCACTGCTCATGATGGATTTACATTGAATGACCTGGTATCGTACAATGAAAAACACAATGAGGCGAATGGAGAGGACAGCAAAGATGGGGAAAGCCATAACCGCTCCTGGAACTGTGGAGTAGAAGGCCCGACCGATGATCCGGAAGTTCTTCGTTTGCGTTTGCAACAGAAGAAGAACTTACTCACCACGTTGTTCCTCTCACAAGGTATGCCCATGCTGCTTGCCGGTGATGAAATCAGCCGCACACAGCAGGGCAATAATAACGCCTACTGCCAGGACAATGAAATCTCCTGGGTGAACTGGAAGGAAGCCGATCAGCAACTGCTTGAATTCACGAAGAAATTAATCGCTATACGAAAAAAACATGAGGCATTCTCCCGCAGACGCTGGTTTCAGGGGCAACCCATCAAAGGGGCCGGTGTGGAGGACATCGCCTGGTTTCTGCCCGAAGGCAATGAGATGACAGAAGAGCATTGGAGAAATGATTTTGCTAAATCACTGGCTATCTATCTTAATGGACGTGGTATTCATCCCGTTAACTCAAAGGGAGAGCAAATCAAGGACGACAGTTTTTACATCATCTTTAATGCACACCATGAAGCGCTGGATTACCAACTACCCGCCAGCAAGTATGGGAAAGAGTGGATAACCGTATTGGATACCAGCAAGCATGATGAGGAAGAAAACGGAGTATATCCGCCGGAAGGGACTATTCACGTGGAAGCGCGTTCCATTGTATTATTAACCTCATTGCTTCATGAGAAGACGAACCGGTAACCTTGCGATTGGTGTCAACTTTACATCGCGTGGAGGAGCGGAGGTAGTGGTATGGGCTCCGCTTTCAGACAAGGTAGATCTTTATCTCCCGCAACGTGATCAGTACGTGACGATGCAGCAACAGGAGCATGGCTACTGGAGTTGCATTACAGGATTGCTTCAACCGGGTGACTTGTACTATTTTGTTTTAGGCGATGGGAAAAAATACGCTGACCCGGCATCGTTGAGTCAGCCGCAAGGAGTGCACGGTCCATCGCAGGTGGTCAATCTGCATAAACATCCATGGAAGGATACGGAGTGGATCAATCCTTCATTAAGCGATTATATTTTTTATGAACTGCATACGGGCACCTTTTCAGAGAAAGGAACTTTTGAAGGAATAGAAGAGAAACTGGATCATCTGAAACGATTAGGGGTAACCGCTATTGAGATCATGCCTGTGGCGCAGTTTACGGGCGCACGCAATTGGGGATACGATGGTGTCTTTCCGTATGCCGTTCAGTGTTCCTACGGTGGTGCGGAGGGATTACAAAAGCTGGTGGATGCCTGTCATCAAAAAGGAATAGCGGTTGTGCTTGATGTGGTTTACAATCACCTGGGGCCGGAAGGAAACATTCTTTCTTCGTTTGGTCATTACTTTACGGATAAATATAAAACGCCATGGGGCGATGCCTTGAATGTTGATGATGCCGGTTGTGATGAAGTGCGCAACTACTTTATTGAAAATGCACTCATGTGGTTCCGCGATTTTCATATTGATGCATTGAGGCTCGATGCGGTGCATGCGATCAAAGATTTTAGCCCGGTTCATTTTTTAAAAGAGTTGAGGCTGGCAACGGATGAATGGATAAAGGAAACCGGAAGGAATCACTATCTCATTGCAGAATGTGATCTGAATGATACCCGCTACATCAGGTCGGTGGATAAAGACGGATACGGAATGGATGCGCAATGGGTGGATGAGTTTCATCATGCACTGCGGGTAGCAACGGGTCAGAAGCCAAGCGGGTATTACTCCGACTTTAATGGATTGCTGCATCTGGCTAAGTCCTACAAAGATGCTTACGTGTATGATGGTATGTATTCCCCTCATCGGCAGAAAACATTTGGAACCAAAGCCGGTGAGCAGGAGGGAAGTCAGTTTGTTATCTTTTCTCAGAATCACGATCAGGTGGGTAATCGTATGCGGGGTGAACGGACGAGTGTGTTGGTCAGTTTTGAAAAGCAAAAGCTGATGGCAGCGGCAACGATCATGAGTGCATACCTGCCCATGTTGTTTATGGGGGAGGAGTATGGAGAGACAAACCCTTTTCTTTATTTTGTCAGTCATACCGATCCGGATCTTATCGAAGCGGTGCGTAAAGGGCGCAAAGCCGAATTTGCTGCTTTTCATCATGAAGGTCAGGCACCCGATCCGCAATCAGAAAAAACATTTGAGCAATCGAAACTGCAGTGGCATTTGCTGGAAGAGCCTGCTCATCAAACATTGTTTCGGTTCTATCAGCAGCTGATTTCACTTCGTAAGCGCCTGCCTGCTTTACGCTTTCTGAAAAGAAAAAATGTAAAAGTGATCGTATTGGAAGAGCAGGAAACCTTACTGCTTGAACGAAGGCATAACCAGCAACGGTTGGTGGGAGTAATGAATTTTTCCAAAATGAAACAACTCATTAACATGCTGCCTGCAGCTGCTTCATGGAGTAAGCTGCTCGATTCTGCGGATCTGGAATGGAATGGGTCAGGTGGTACTTATTCTACCGTAGCAGGTAATTCATTATTGGCCTTACCACCGGAGTCATTCTCACTTTACGAAACGCACGATGTTTAATCCTGTTCATACCTATCGCATTCAGTTTCATAAGGGATTTACCTTTCGGGATTTTGATGCTATTATTCCCTACCTGCAGAAGTTAGGTGTGCGCACGATTTATGCGTCACCCCTCTTTCAGGCCGTGCCAGGCAGCATGCATGGATACGATGTGGTGAATCCTTACCTGATCAATCCGGAGATCGGTACCGAAGCGGAACTGCTGCAGTTAAGTAAGAAACTGAAATCCATTAATATCCACTGGATTCAGGACATTGTTCCGAATCACATGGCCTATCATCCCTCCAATATCTGGTTGATGGATGTATTGGAGAAAGGCACACTCTCTGCGTACGCTTCTTTTTTTGATGTGACCTGGACAAATCCCTTGTTTCATGGAAGGGTAATGGCTCCTTTTCTTGATGGAACAATCGAAGAGGTCATTGAGAGAAAAGAACTGTCGCTGGTGTACGAACATCAGCGGCTGGGTTTGCACTACTTTGATCAGTTTTATCCGTTGCATCCGCGAACCTATCGCACATTATTACAGTGTGTGGCTGAGCCTTCTTTGGAAGTGAAACAGTTAATTGAACAACTGGAACAGATTCCTCAGATTACCGATCCGATTACGTATGCCTTTCGCTGGCACGAATTCCTGATGCAGTTGTCGTCGCAGATGAGAGGAGATGAAAAACAGTTCATGGAAGAATGTATCGATGAGGTAAATAGAAAACCGGAAATGCTTCTTCAGCTGGCTGAATCGCAGGTGTATCGCTTGTGCAGTTGGAAAGAGACGGATCACCGGATTAACTACAGGCGATTCTTTACCGTCAATGGGCTGATTTGTCTCAACATGCAGCTACCGGAAGTGTTTCAGCACTATCATCAGAAAGTAAAATCGTTATTGGAAGAAGGCGTTTTTCAAGGCCTTCGCATCGATCATGTGGATGGACTGTATGATCCTCAGGAATATCTTCATCGCCTGCGCGAACTGGCGGGGAAGGACACGTATATCGTAGTCGAAAAAATTCTTGAGCCGGGAGAACTACTCTCTGCTGATTTTCCGGTGCAGGGAACTACGGGATATGATTTTTTGGGATTGGTCAATAATGTGTTTACCCGAAATGATACCGAGCGCTCATTCACGGCATTTTATTCTTCACTGGTTCGCGATACGCTGAGTACCCGCGATAAAATAGTGGAGAAGAAAAGGCTCATACTACAAAATCAGATGCAGGGGGAACTGGCTAATCTCACTCAGCTCTTTATTGAATCTGGTTTTATTTCCCAAGAGCAGCTTTCACAACTAAAACACGAACGGATTGGTAAAGCAATTGGCGAATTTTTAATTCAATTTCCGGTATATCGTTACTATGGAAATCAGATTCCGTTACCGGAAGAAGAACAGAAAGGCATTGCTGAAAATTTTAAAACCTGTCGTCAACACCAACCTGACTTGACGGATGTGTTGGATCTACTGGAGGATTTGATTCGCTCTGCTTCCTCTCCTGAAGCACTTTACTTTTATCAGCGCTGCATGCAGTTTACCGGCCCATTGATGGCAAAAGGTGTCGAAGATACGTTGATGTACACTTTCAACCGTTTTGTAGGTCACAATGAAGTAGGCGATTCGCCCGAATATTTCGGACTTACGGTGGCGGAGTTTCACCAGAAGATGCTGGAGCGGCAACAGAGCAGCCCGCTTACGATGAACGCCACCTCCACGCACGATACCAAGCGGGGTGAAGATGTGCGTACACGATTGAATGTGTTGACCGATCTTCCGGGAGAATGGATTGAACGTGTAAAGTCCTGGCAATTACTTAACGCAAAGTGTAAAACAGATAACGCTCCGGATGTGAATGATGAATACCTCATTTATCAGACATTGACAGGTGCCTGGCCGATGGTCGAGGAACACGACTTTGTGACACGAATGGAAGAATACCTGGTCAAAGCATTGCGCGAAGCAAAGCGAAATTCTGACTGGGCTGCACCAAATGAAAAATATGAAAAGGCCACTATCGAGTTCGTAAAGAAGATTCTGGAACCGGAGCATTCATTTTTGAAGAATTTTCTTTCCTTTCAAAAGAAAGTCAGTGATCATGGAATCATGAATTCAGTATCACAGGTGATACTGAAGTTTACATGCCCTGGTGTACCGGATAGTTATCAGGGAGCAGCTTCCTGGGATTTGAGTCTGGTGGATCCGGATAATCGCAGAGCCATTGATTTTAAGCAAAGAGAACTTTGGTTAGATCAGATACTCGCGGTAACGAAATCAAAGACTGAATTATTAAAAGAAATGTGGAAGGAACGAACTGATTCGCGAATCAAGTTATGGCTCGTTCACACCCTCATGAAATTGCGTACAGAAAATGCGGAGCTGTTCTTTGAGGGGCACTACATTCCGTTAGCCATTTCGGGAGCTTACCAGGATCACCTCGTTGCCTTTGCGCGAAGGTTTCAGAATAAATGGATAGTGATCGTTGTACCATTGTACACAGCAAGTCTGTGTGCACAGCAAAAGAAAGAAATACATGCCATCCAATGGAAAGATACCGTTATTCACCTTCCGGCCGAGGCTCCTGACCAATGGCGTCATCTCTTGAACGAAACAAAAGGCACCGTGAAGAAGGGGATTCCTGTAAAGGAAATTTTCACGGAGATCCCATTGGCGTTGCTGCAGTTGGAAGATCCTGCGCACGATCGTAGTGCAGGTGTCTTGTTATCCATCACGTCACTTCCTTCAGCGTATGGTATTGGCGATTTGGGAAGTTCCGCTCATGAGTTTGTCTCTTCGCTGAGCCGAAGCAAGCAAACCTATTGGCAGCTTCTTCCGCTCAACCCGGTTTCAGCCAGAGAGGTGTATTCTCCCTACAGCACCTCCAGTACCCAAGCCGGAAATATTTTATTGATCAGCCCGGAGCATTTGCTCAAAGAAGGTTACCTCACTGCCAAACAACTGAAGGAATATGAGCTTCCCTCCGGCAGTACTGTTCATTACCATAACGTGGAGAAGAATAAGAAAGAACTGCTTGAAGTGGCATGGCTATCTTTTCAGCGTAGAGAAGCCAGGATGAGGAATGGTGCATTCACTGATTTTATAAATAAAGAATCGTATTGGCTGGAGGATTATGCACGTTATGAAGTTTTGAAGAATCAGTTCAGTCAGCAGCCCTGGTTTGAATGGCCCGATCAGTATCGGCTTCGGGAATCAACGGCACTGGTTCAATTGACCAATGAGCATGAGCAGGAGTTAACAAAAATAAAATGGTTTCAGTTTTTATTCCATCAGCAGTGGAGTGCACTCCGGCAGCATTGCCGTGTGTCAGGTGTTCGTCTGCTGGGCGATCTTCCTTTTTATGTGAGTCATGATTCGGCAGACGTATGGTCGCATCCGGAGATTTTTAATCTCGATGAAAAGGGAATGATGCGGGGAGTGGCGGGTGTGCCACCCGATTATTTTAATTCCAACGGGCAGCTTTGGGGAATGCCGGTGTTCCGGTGGGAGGTGTTGCAGAAACAAGAATACAAGTGGTGGA
>JAHEZH010000055.1:0-8949 GCA_023251155.1 Flammeovirgaceae bacterium
AAATATCATCGATGGTTTGCACTTCAAGCTTGGTCTCGTTTTTTTCGACATCAAATATGCCCAAGTATTTTTTTCCTCCGTTGAACCATAACCTCGCCAACGGTTTCCTGTTATTGTCATCGAGGAGAATTCCAAAATACGTTTTAGTGTCGCGCCCGTAAATTCGGGAAACCTGAAACTTTTGACGCAGCAGCGACTTTACAATCAAAAATCCTTCTTTCTCTTCTTCCGTAGTCTCTTTGTTTTCGTCTTTATTATTGTCATTTGATTCTAAACTCTCCGAGGCTTGGGCTGCTTCCTTTTCATCTGCGGAGGTCTCTTGATTCAAAGCGGTTTTCAGCCGCTCACTAATCATATCAGATATCAAATGATTGATCGACTTTTTAACAATCTCCGTGAATTGAATCATGACGTTTTCAGTAGCTCTACCATCATAAACCTGGCCCACAAAGAACTTGACAAAATTTGGCGTGGGGGTCTTGAATTCTGCGCTAAGAATTTTCTTTATCGCACTCGAGTATTTTAATTCACTTGCCGTGTTAACGATGTTTTCAATGTCGAAATACGATTTGTGAAATTTTTGAACCTCTACTAATTCCGTTTCCTTTAATTCAAGAATATTAAATTCAAGAAATGGGCTCTCATCCATTTTATTTGTTTCTACCAGGTCAGTATAGAATCGGTAGGAAATTCCATTGGTCAAAAGTCCGAACTTGGCTTTAGTGGTATGAAAATATCTGAATAGTTGAGAGTTATGCGGATCAAGTTTTTCTTTGTAATGCTTGCACTCGATAAGAATTATTGGACTGTTGTCTCTCATTATCGCGTAGTCCACCTTTTCACCTTTCTTAATACCTATATCTGCAATAAATTCAGGATTAACTTCGTACGGATTGAAGACATCATATCCAAGAATTTGAATGAAGGGCATTACGATCGAAGTTTTTGTTGCTTCTTCCGTATTAATCTGTGGAAGCATTTTATCTATTCTTGA
The DNA here is from genome assembly GCA_023251155.1 of Flammeovirgaceae bacterium. Lineage (GTDB taxonomy): Bacteria > Bacteroidota > Bacteroidia > Cytophagales > Cyclobacteriaceae > ELB16-189. Next base: position 995 of record JAHEZH010000055.1, read on the forward strand.
TGCCAATTGCTTCATCTGATCTTTGAAATCCATATTGCTATTTTAATAGTTTTTAAGTCACATGCACCACCTGCAGGCATTTCACATAAGAATACGATACCGGATAAATGCACTCGGTATTACATCTTGGTTTCCTTTTAGTATTATACGTCTGTAAGCACTCCCCACTAGTTGGTAGCGATTATGAAGTAATTGCAGCACAACACAGACGCAGCTAATCTGGCAGATTCAATCGTTAACAGGTGAAAGACATAGGAGTAACTCCTATACTATTTTGCCTAGGTTGTAATAATGGCTATTTTAGGTGGCTTGCTGGGTAACGGATTTCCGGGTACAGTCAATGGGTTTCCGGGAGTGGGGAAGGAGTTTCCCTCGCTATTAATGAGTTAATGATAAACCTGGTAAGGGGTAATAATGAATACGATTATTTTACAATTGAGCTTATTCATCACTGATTCGGTTAGATCAATAGCATATTCCGTTCGGTAGTATTCCGTGCCGCATTGAAGGCCATTCTCATGATAGCGTGCCCGTCTGATTTAGGAAGCATTGAGTGGTCGAAGATCGTTTGTTGAGAGCAAAGCACACAGTTGGTGTTGTTAGTGATGTACTAAACCGCTAAACGGATATTATCTTACTGTGTCATTAAATGCATGGTAAACAAAGAGCGTTGTGCGGTGTAGTGACAATACCCACCGTAGGCTAAATAGAATTGAATTTAGACAGATACAGCAATAAACGAACTGAAGTATAATCTATTACCTATAATCAGATTTTCCATTCCCTGACTTTCACCACGTGCAGGATCAGCGGCACGATGAGCATAGTAAATGCAAATGCTATGGAAAACCCCCATTTATTTTTTATAAAGAAGCTGATGAATGAAAACACCAGCACTAACACCAACGCCAAAATCAACTTAACTATTTTTTGTGTTTTCATCGTGTTAATAAATTAAGAGGGGAGTAATAAAACATTCTATAACGGCACCAATAACGATAAACGAGAATTTAAAGAATTTGTCCTTTCAATCGGTACGTTGTAAGCCAATTTTGCGGACCTAGTGAGGAACACGGTTAAATTATTTCACGTAAGCCATACACTCAATTTCAACCCGCGCTCCGCGAGTAAGACCAGAGGTACCAAAAGCACTGCGGGCCGGTTTGTGTGTAGGGAAATATTTAACGTACTCGGAATTCATAGCAGTCAATTCACTGATATCAGCTAGCATGCAAGTGCACTTGATTACGTTGTCCATCGAGGAGCCATTTTGTTCCAATATTCTTTTGATATTTTCCATAATTTGTTTTGTCTCGGGTATGATACCACCTGAAACTAGGCCCGCTCCGGAACCTCCAATCTGGCCGGATAGGTATAGGATGTTTTCCACTTGCACGGCTTGCGAAAAGACTAGCCCCTGTTTGGAGAATTCTTCTGTTTGAATGTAGCTCACTTTAGTTTGTGCATAAATGATTGTAACTGATGCAAGAAACAGGAAGCTGGTAAGTTTTGTTTTCATGTTTTGATGGATTTAAATTCCAAATAATTTGAATTTCAATTTATTGGTTGGTCTTTCTGGCTAACTCCGTGGCACGAATGTGTTAATGAACGCACAGTGAAAAATAACACCTCAACGCTCTGTTTCACCAAAGAAACTTAGTTCTGAAATTGGAGGGCGACTCCCCCGTTTTTATCATGAACTGTCGGCTGAAATAAGCGGGATCGTTATATCCTAACTCAAAGGCGATTTCCCTGGCGGTCATCGAAGTATGTACCAGCAACCGTTTGGCTTCTAACACAAGACGGCTCTTGATCATTTCGTTAGGTGGCATAAGATTAAGTCGCCTGAATTTATGTGTGATCGTTTTTGACGCGATTGACAATAGCTCAGCATAGTCTGAAACCGAGTGCTTTTGTTTGTAATGTTCCTCGATCAAAAGGGTAAATTTTCTGAAGAACTCCAAATCAGTAGTGGGTTTCAAAACGGTCGTATCCAAGTGTTGCTTCTTCCATAGCCGCGTAGACTTAATAAATAATTGTTTGAGGTAAGTTCGGATCATCTCCTCCTGACCGCTATCGTTCAGGTTGAATTCACTCTCAATCTGGATGAAAAGATTATTTATAAGAGTGTGTTCTTCTTTTGTTATGGTGGTCATCGGCATGTTGACACTATTATTAAACAGAAGGCCGTCACAGGCTACTTCCTCATCGTGAATTTGAATACAGTAGAAGTCGCGATTGTAAAATATAAAGTAACCGGACTCCGGACCGGATTGGTCGATTTGCAGAAACTGATTCGGACTGATGAAGAAAAGAGTGGATTGGTTGGTAATAAAGACATTAAAATCTACCGTGAGCGTATAGTCCTTCGGTAGATATAATACTTTGATATAGGGTTTGTAAAGATCACTATTGATCACTTCAAAACTCCGGTTGTTCACATGCATCAACCCCAATTTTTTCAGATTGTTTTGAAATACGAGTTGCTTTATCATAACGTAGAAGGAGACTAATCCGTAAGGTCAATTAGAGAGATGCGAACAATAAAAATGCGGAGCTGCTTAGGCAACTCCGCATAATGACGTTGATGATGCTCTTATTGGCGTGCAAATTTCTCCAACTCGGTGTTGAATTTAGCCGCCTCTTCTACGAATAACGCATGACCACTGTTTTCGAACTTAACAATGTACGAGTTATTGATTCCCTGGTGAAGTTGCTCTGCTAAAGTAAACGGACATAACTTGTCTTGTGTGCCGTGGAAGATGGCGGTCGGGATTTTGATCTTTGATAGCGACGGACGCAAATCAAGATTACACAATGCGGTCATTGATTCGGTGATGGCATAGGGCCATGCCTGTAGATTGATATCTTCCAGCCATTTCTCCACATTCTTTGAAATAGAGCCTTCTTTTGCCTGGAAGGAAGCACCAAAACTTGCGATCAAATCTTGTCGGCTCGTCATGGTAGCCTTGATTAGTCCCTCCGCATCTGCCTCCGATATACCATAGGCGGAACCTTCACGTTGTTTCCATGCCGGAGCTGCGGCTCCAAATAACACAAGCTTACTGACATGCGCTGAGTTGTACTTGGTTACGTAATGAATGACTACTGCACCTCCCATGGAGAACCCACCGAGCACGGCATTTTGGATATTGAGTTTCTCCAGGACTACTTTTATATCGTCAGAGAACACATCAAAATCATACTTTCCATAAGGTTTGTCAGATTGACCAAAGCCTCTCAAGCTAATACCAATCACCCTGAATCCTTTACGACTTAAGTATTGGTATTGGTACTCGTACATGGCGTCACTTAGCGGCCAGCCATGAATCAATACGATGGGTTGACCTTCACCAAGATCGGTGACGTGTAAACGTACATTTTTCTCTACTTCGATGTACTCTGATCGGCCTGCCGAGGCAGGTACTCTTTTACTTTGTGCCATTACGCTGATGGCAAAGAGCGAAACTAAAAACGCGATTACGGCTACTGACTTTTTCATTTTAAAAATTTAAATTGTTAGGGTTAATTGAATGATGCAAAGCTGCGGTGGAAAAGCGGCGCATGTAATGGACGCTTTTCACTTTGAATTGCATTTTTTTCTTTTTTTATAAACGGATGAATTTTAAGATGTCGTTGTTGATCGTTTCTGCTTCAGTGGTTGGCATACCGTGTGAGAAGCCTGGGTACAAAATGAGCGTACCTTTCTTCAGCAGTTGATGTGCTTTTACAGCGGTAGTCGCATACGGAACGATTTGATCGTCCTCACCATGAAGTACCAGTACGGGGATATCAACGCTCTTTAAGTCTTCGGTAAAGTCGGTTTCGGAGAATACTCTAACACAGTCATACTGCGCTTTAATGCCACCCATCATACCTTGTCTCCACCAATTATCATGTATTCCTTTTTTGATAACTGCACCTTCTCGGTTGTATCCAAAAAAGGGCATCGCTTCACCACCCCCTGTTGAGTGGCCCACGTGAATAGCATTCTTAAGGTTTAAGTGAGCAGTCAGTTCGGCAACGTCTGCTGCGTACGTGTCCATCTCATTTCCTTTATACGTTTGGGTAGAGCGTCCATGTCCGCGTCTGTCGTGGGCAATTACACGATAGCCCTTTTCCAGGAAGAACATCATTTGGGCATCCCAGTCGTCAGCGGATAGTGGCCAGCCATGATGAAAGAAAATAGGCTGACCTGTACCTAAATCTTTGTAGTAAATTTCTGTTCCGTCTTTAACTGTTAGTGTATTCATTTTTGTTTTGGTTTAAATGGTTAATCATAATTTGATGATGTAAAGTTGGGATGAATGAACCGGGGCTTCAATGGATGCTCTTCGCTTCGCATTGCACTTTTTTCGCTTTTGTGGGTATTAGCTTTTGCTCAGGTGGGCACGTAAAAATTCTGCGCTGCTACCAAATCGGTAAGTGCTTGGGGTAATTGCATAGTTGTGATTTCTTAGATTGTTAGTAATGATTTGACGTGGCAAAGTTGTTGCGAAATCAAAACCAAGAGAATGGACAAAAGGAAATGATTATTGCACATTTTTCCACTGATTGAAAAATGTGCTTGTGTTGAGAGGCCCATTATCATTTTTGATTGTTTATTCAAAAATGCGCCAATGGAGAAAAATAAAATGATGATAAATGACGAAAAAGAACGTAGATAAATGTCTACGTCAACGAAAAACTAAGGGTTATAGCTTATTCAGGAAGGTTGTTTACGTACCCGGCTTAATGTGTCTTTGGTTATTCCAATATAGGAGGCAATAACATGTTGAGGGAAACGCTGCACTAAATCAGGATACTCACAAATAAAATCTGCGTAGCGTCTTTCAGCGGTGTGGCTAATGGCTGATGTTATTCTCTTTTGTGTCGCAATACTATTTCTTTCATCCATTTTTCTCATCATTTCCATGAGTGCTGGAAATTGCTGACTCAATTTCAGTACATCTGCATGGGTGATCAGTAGAATCTCCGAATCTTCCCAGGCATCAATATTATAACGGGATGGTGTGAGCATTACCCAACTCTCCCGGTCACCCACCCACCAATTTTCTATGGCTAATTGCACAAAATGCTCGGCACCTTTTTCATCCATATAATACTGGCGCATTGCACCTTTTACAATGAAAGCAAAATGTTTACATGCTTCTCCTTCTTGTAAAAAGTATTGTCTCTTCCTCATTTTTTTGTACGTAAAATGACTCTTAATCGTCTCGAAATCATTTTCTGAAACGGGAATGGAAGTATATTTTCTGATGTAGGTTAATAATGACTCCATGAGACATAACAATATCCTCCAAAGATATCCGGGGCGTGGATAAAAAGCCAAGTCTACTGTACCTTTTTCCCGATATCTTGTACTTTCTTCCCAAAATGTGATTAGGCACGGTGGCACTTGATACTGACAATAGTGGTGACAGCAAAAGTAGATGCCAATGTTGGGATAATCTGCAATTCGTTTTGAAGTGACATCGGTAGTGCGATGGCTATAAAAATGTTCATGCGTTTGGTGACAGGCATATTTCCATAGAGTCGTTCACCGTCTTGCAGACCCGTTTAGAATCGTTTATCTGATTTCGTGCTTGAAACACCTTCGTCCAACACGGGTGAGAAGGTAGGATTACCATGACTAACTATTTCAGAGAAATTGAAAGTATCGGGGCATCGAGACTCTCCGAAATTACTTCTTATTGCATTATCGGGCAGAGCGTGTTCAACTACGATTACGTCCCTTTGCGGGACTTGAATAGGATCCTGGTCTTATTCTTACCACATTAGGTTGCTGACGGAGCTGAGAATCTTCTGAAGTCGACGACCAGGTGTTGTCACCGAATAGCAATATCGCGATGATCTCCATGATCTTCGTAATGTCTCATACGGCTCATGTAATAAAGAACGGTGTGCGGTGTGGTGACAACACCCACCGCAGGCCAGGTATCTGGAGAAGGTAAAAAATGGTTCTATGAAAAATGTGTTAATTTTGGAGTGATGGCCTAGGCGTAATGGATGTATGTCGGCAGGCTATTATGAAAAAAAGTTGTAGGCATATCTCAGACATTTAACTGCATCCGTTGTTCTTCGGACTGGTTTATTCAACCATAAATATTTTAACAGGAAGTACGTAGGAGTTATAATTAACCGGGCACTTCGTGTGACGCTTAGGCAGTTGTGGTGATGGTGCGGCGTTTGAAGGTGTGCGTTACTCGCTATAAGTCATTGCCGGGTAGAGGCTGAAGTAAAACTTTATCTTTCAAAAAACGTTTGGTCACGGGGACTGAGTCGAGAAGTTTTCTGGTGAGCTTAAGTATGACACCATAAACCCATTCAGACATCAAAAGATTGAATATCGCTTACATAAAAACGAAATGGCAACAACAAAGATTACCGATACAAATTGGTATCCAGAAAAAAGATTGGTGGTAACACATATCAGTGGGGATCTTGAAAAAACAGATATTGAAGAATGGGAAAAGTCGTTCAAGGAAACGTTAGAAAAAATTGAAGACAACTCAATATTCAAAATTTTTATCAACATGTATGGTTTTAAAGCAATTGATATTAACGCACATAAAAGGTTCCGAGAGGTTGTTCCATTGACATTGGCAGACTATGGCTGGAAAGTAGGGTATTTAAACTTGTTTGAAGAAGAAGAGAAAACCATGACCTACATAACCACCCGGGGTATTAGATGTGTTGGTGCTGCCCATTCGCATCAGGACGAAACCAAGATGGAGTTATATGAAACAAAATTTAGCAGCGAAAGAGAACATTTCTTTCCTGATCCCACTCAGGCTATGCTATGGATTGAAAATCTGGAACTAACTAACTAACAGGAGAAGGTTAGTTGCTCAACGCATATAATTAAAAGTAGGTTCTTAATATCTATCTTCCTTCAACGCTTAGTTAAAGGTGGATAGATATTATTTTGTACACCCATTACCACCACCATGCTAGTGGAGACTTCTTTGCTTTACTTAGAAGAAGGAATTAATCCCTGCTTGTTTTGAACTTCATCCCATACTCGTGCGGTAATGTTGGGTTTGGGCGGGAGTCAAAACGTTTTTACAGACATTTTATTGGAAGTGTTTGCCAGCGAAAACGCGAATTTGGTTTTACAATCTATGGTGGATATCCGCAATAGAGGATCTGCAAAACTGTTGGGTACCGACTAAATGATTGGGCCTACTGTTACAATATGCTTCTGAACCAGCCACCGTTTTGAAAACTTGATTTAAGCCCCCCACTCTTCGGTATTTCTATACCGTTTTTTTTGCGATCGGTCACACCTGTGTTTAAAGCTGGTCTAACCCTTCATATTTATAAATGCAATAACTATGAAAAAAATTGTACTGTTATTCTTTCTTGTCACGGCCATGGCTGGCATAGGGTGGTGCCAGGAAAGGGTCGTCACTGGAAAGGTGACCTCAGCGGAAGATGCCACACCTTTGCCAGGTGTAAATATCGTACTGAAAGGTACGACCAATGGTACCGTCACCGATGCCGAAGGAAACTATAAACTCAACGTACCACAAAGTGGCGTACTGGTTTTTTCCTTTATCGGATTCCAATCTGTCGAAGTAGAAATGGGGCAGCGATCCATCGTAGACGTTCCGTTAACTGCCGATGTGACGGAACTTACCGAAGTAGTCGTTACGGCATTGGGTATTGAAAAATCCGCCAAGTCAGTCGGCTATTCCGTGTCAAAAGTAAAGTCGGATGAACTTAATCGAGGCAAGGCATACAACGTGGCACAGGCTTTAACGGGTAAAGTAGCTGGCTTGCAAATCAACAACGTGAGCTCCGGAGTTAACCCATCCACACGCATTACGCTTCGCGGTAATCGTTCCTTTACCGGAAACAATCAGGCGCTCATTGTTATCGATGGAATGCAATCCACACAGGAGGCACTCAATTACATTAACAGTAACGACATTGAAAATGTATCAGTATTA
>JAHEZH010000055.1:8959-33255 GCA_023251155.1 Flammeovirgaceae bacterium
TCTGATGCCTCGAATGGAGCGTTAATCATTACAACCAAAAAAGGAAACAGTGGCGCACCCGTCATTACCCTTTCAAATACAACGAACTGGGAGAGTATCAACTTTCTTCCTGCCTTCCAAAAAGGCTTTGGCGCAGGAACAGAAAAATACAGCCGCGTATACAATCCTTTTGAAAATCAATCCTACGGCCCGGCCTATGATGGATCGGTGAGCATTCTGGGAAGACAACTGGAGGATGGGACGTATCAAACCACACCCTATTCTTATAAGGAAGGTGCAAAGAAGAAATCATTTGATGTAGGACAGACCGTGCAGAACAGCGTATCGATGAGTGGCGGAGATAAGATGGGCGATTACTTTATATCGGCTCAGGATGTAAGCACTACAGGTGTAGTGCCAGGAGATAAAAGCCGACGCACCGGTCTGCGAGTGAATGCCTCGCGTTCATTTGGAAAGTTAAAAGCAGGAATGAACTTCAACTATTCATTACGAAAAACAGACCGCACTACTTCGGATTTTTACGACAATGTACTCAACACTCCAGGGAGCGTTCCATTGAATGAATACCGCAACTGGCGTCCGTATCGTCATGCCGATGGTTCAATGAATTATGCCAATCCGAATAATTACTTTAATGATTACTTCTATAATCCGTTCATGGCAAAAGACCTCAACAGGCAGGACGAGAATTATACCTATCTGATTGGTAATATTAATTTGTCGTACCAGATGACCGACTGGCTTACGGCCACTTATCGCCTTGGACTTACGAATGAGACCTATGATTATCTCTTGAAAGGAGAAGCGTTTGCCTATAACGCCTATGCGAAAACGACAGCCAAATCGGTAGCCAAAGACATCCCCGGATATTCCACCAATTTCATCGGACGCAGAGATAAACTGGTTCAGGATTTTATTCTGAATTTTAAAAAGGAATTTGGCCCTCTTTCAACAAATCTGATTTTAGGGAATAACGTACGTGCTCAACGCTCTGTGGGTATCATGGTAGGAGCCAACCCTTTGGTATTACCTGATGTCTATAACATTTCCAACCGTTCAGGTGAAATCAGCGGTAACCAGGGCTTGAGCCAGGATCGTGTATTGGGTTATTATGCGGATCTCACGTTGGGATATAAGGACTTTCTGTTCCTGCATGCCTCAGGCAGGAATGACAGTTACTCTGTTTTGGCGAAAGAGAACCGTTCTTTTTTTTATCCGGGAGCAGACCTTTCATTTGTTTTCAGTGATGCTATCCCTGTGTTGAGAAATAATGGATTTCTTGACTATGCCAAGTTAAATGTTGCAGTAACTAAGGTGGGAAATGTGAATCTTGATCCCTACTCATTACAAACCGTATTCGACACAGGAAATGGATTCCCTTATGGTAGTACAGTTGGGTTCTCACAAGGGGATACCTATGCAGACCCCAATTTAAAACCGGAGTTTACTACTTCTTATGAAGCAGGTGGAGACTTTGCTTTTTGGAATAACAGGCTGGGTGTTGAGTTGGCCTACTATACACAGGAAACCGTTAGCCAGACCGTGAGTATTGATATTGCCACATCAACAGGCTTTAGCCGTGCGCGTGTCAATGCCGGATCCATGAAAAACAGTGGATTCGAAACTACGCTGGATTTGTCACCTATAGTTACTTCAGATGGTTTCAAATGGCAGATCGGAGGTAACTATGCACTGACCAATACGAAAGTAACTTCACTTTATGGAGACAATCAGAATATCAATATTTCCAATTTATACCAGCTTACTACAGATGGTAGCCTGGCACAGGTATTTGCAGAGATAGGCCGGCAGTATCCCATCATCAAAGCTGTGGCCTACCAGCGTGATCCGCAGGGGAGGGTAGTGGTTGATCCGGTGACGGGTTATCCATTAAAGGACAGCAACCTCCAATCGTTTGGTCAGGCTAACCCGAAACATAAACTGGGAATCAACACCACACTACGCTACAAGGGATGGACGCTATATGGTCTGGCTGAATACCGTGGCGGAAATGTCATCTATCATGGTATTGGCAACACGCTTTGGTTCACGGGTGCAGCGGAAGCGACAGCAGCTTACAACCGGGAACGTTTTATTTTTCCTAACTCTTCGTATTTAACCGGAGATGGCAACTATGTGGAAAATACCTCCGTGGCAACCGCGGATGGTGGTCTGAGTACCTGGGATAGTAATCTTAAATTCATTGGTGAGAATTTTATTACCAGCGCGGCTTTCTGGAAGTTAAGGGAAGTATCCCTTACGTATGATTTACCCAACTCATTTCTTACTAAAACGAATATTGTAAAGGGTGCCCGTGTAGGTTTCATCGGAAGAAACCTGTGGATGTGGTTGCCGAAAGAAAATAAATACACCGATCCTGAACTGGCTGTGAATAATTCCAACGCGGTAGGAATCAACAATACACGCAACACCCCTTCTACCCGAACCTATGGGTTCAACGTAACACTTACTTTCTAATTTAAGCGAAGAACACAATGACTACTAAAATACAATCAATTGCATGGATCTCCGCACTGATGATGTTATGCATGGCATGCGATGACTTCCTTGATGTTAATAAAAACCCCAATCAGGCGGTATCTTCAACACCGGAATTGACATTGACCAATGCGCTCAATGTCTCTGCATCGCGCATCAGTCCTAACGAAATCGGAGCCTTCTGGTCAGGGCAATGGTCTCCTTCCGGGTCAGTTTCCGGATTTGCACAGGAGAAAACCTATGACATACAAACTTCCTTCAGGACCTCCATCTGGACTAACCCGTATGATAATCTTGCTGATTACAAATACGTTGAGACCGAGGCACGCAAAGTCGGTAAAAATGCAATTGCAGGCATAGCCAGGGTAATGAAGGCCTATAACTATCAGTTGCTCGTGGATACGTATAACAATGTGCCATATTCGGATGCGCTGAAAGGAACACGTTCGATTACTCCTGCATATGATAATGCCTCGGTGATTTATGACAGCTTGATTGTTGACTTAAATACTGCGATCGCTTATTTAAGTGAGCCCGTTAATTCTGTGAATTCAAGTGCAGGAGCCGCTGATATTTATTTTGCCGGCGATAACACAAAATGGATAAAGTTTGCCAACACGTTAAAGCTTCGCCTCCTTCTACGTGAAAGTGCTGTGAAGCCTGCCTACGTAGCAGCACAAATGGCGTCCATGCCAAAAACATCGGTAAGTCACCTGAATCAAGACGAGAACGTTTTATCTAATCCGGGGTATGTGAAGTCAGCCAATAAGATGAACCAGTGGTACGAATATTACGGGTTCACGTCCGCAGATAATCCAGCAAGTAATCATGACTTTTACGTGTGGTCTGATTTCTTCTTCACCATGGTCACCAAGAACGATCCAAGGCGCGCCCGATTGGCTTATCCTGCCGGTGGGGCAGGAACGGCTTACGTGGGTGTTCCATTTGGAGAAGGCAGTGATGCCTATCTGTACCCTAAAGTTTCCGGATTTGGACCGGTACTATTACCACTGACAAATAATACGGCTACCTCTGAATTATATAAGAGAGATCAGGTGGTTATGCTGGGTGCGGAAAGTCTTTTTCTTCAGGCAGAAGCTGTGGCCAACGGCTTGCTTTCCGGATTTGACAAGACAGCACAGGAACTGTATGAACAAGGAATAACTGCTTCTTTCTTGTTCCTTGGGTTGGATGAAGAAGATGCAACCATCTACTATACCGATGAAGCACCGTGGCCTGTGTCAAACCAAGTCAGAGCCATCATCCACCAAAAGTGGATTGCTCTCGCCGGCTTTAATGGACATGAAGCCTGGACGGAATACCGCAGAACCGGTTTCCCTAATGTCCCCTTCTCTACGCGTGGTATAGGATCGGTACATCCAAAACGACTTTTATATCCGCTCTCCGAGTATAGCAACAACACCGAAAACACACAGGCACAGGGATCAATCAATCCGTTTACAAGTGTCATTTTCTGGATGAAGTAACTACCCACATACAACTTAACTATGAAAAAAATATTTTTATATACAATCGTTTTGGTCTTGACTTGTGGGTTTATGGCAGCCTGCCTTGAGGACCAGGGGTATACTGATATCATCAACAAAGAGAACCGCGCTGAATTGACGGTGGGCTGGTATGGTAATAACGGGACACCGAACAATCGAAGTGTGGCATTGCCTGCGGGGGTGCCTGCTGCCGATTACAAAGTGGCTGTATCTGTCAATTCTTATCAAAGCCGTAATGAAGACTTTACTGTTAAACTTGCTGTGGATGCCAGCGTCATAGCTGAAACCAATGCAGGAATTACCCATGAAACGGACCGGTTTTTTATGCTTCCGGATTCTACGTACAGCATTCCATCACTCGCTGTTTCAGTACCCAAGGATACCACTGAAGCTTTCTTCACCGTTACATTTTATCAGGACAAAATTGATAAAACAAAAAACTACCTGCTTCCGCTCCGCATTCTGGATCAGCCTGGAGTGCAGGTAGCCAGCAACACAGGTACATTGAAGCTGACCTTCATAGGAAACCCACTGGGTGGCCCGTGGCTTTGGGATTTTTACAGGTGGGATGCGCAAAATCCTGTTGGTGATCCGCGTATTTCTTTTACTGATGAGCCGACTTTATTCGCTCCGCTGGATGGGCTTAGCGTTAAGACGCCAACCGGATATTATACTGCCCCGAATTACCTGATTACCTTTTCAAACAACGCAGGAGTATTAACGGACTTTAAAGCGGTCATCGCACCTGATGAGATTGAAGACGCATTTACCTCTGCTGGAATTAAGGTAGTAGATGGTCCTACTATTACTGTCAGTGCCGACTATAAAAAGATCACTATCCACTATACCGTTTTTAATGGAGCAGCCTACCGCTATTTAATTGATGAGTATCACCGGTAGCAGTAGTATACATTAAGAAGATCATCTGTGATGATGATCTTCTTAATTATCCTTTCATTTTTCCCTATACTAATTTAACCATGACTAATCGCTATATCGAAGCCTGGAAGGCGAACGACCATATCAATGAAGCACTTCTGGATTACCTCTCCATTATCCCGATAAAAAGTAAGAAGCTGGAAGCCTACCTGGTACAGGAGTTTTCCCGGATACTCGAGGTGCGGCTGATGTGGCTGGAAGAAAACCGTGTGCTTACCATTGATGAAGTGACTGCCATCAAACTGGATCAGGAGGAATTAGCCCGTTTTCGATTTGCTCTTCTGAAAAGCCGGGATGCCATTACCAGATTAATTGAACGGTGCACCTCAGAACAGAGAATCAAAGGATTTAAGTCGGCTATGGATTTTGTAAATTATCTGGTCTGCACGGACTCTGAAAGTCGTAATAAAATCGTTCTTCTGCTGACCTATCCGAATTGAATTTTCCTGCATTTCAGAACGTAATGACTCTATTTCAGTCGCGTTGAACGCTATTTGAGCACTACCGAGCTTGATACCCTTAGCCTCCTCGGTCAATTTTGCATGGAGTAAAAAGCACTGCCATGGAAAGTCAGATAGATAGGGGAATTTCTGTTCGCCTGGATGAAGGCAAAGGGATATGCTTCTCTTTTAATGAAAACAATATACCCGCGTGGGGAAGATGTGAATTGTTCTTTGATTCAATGGGGGCTGCCAGTGTGTTTTTAGATAATTCGTTCACCGACAGTGAGGTAAGCTATGGACAACTGTCCGTTATTACTCGGGAATTGGGGATAGACATCAAGGAATGGCGTGTACAAATTGTCGTAAAGAATGAAAACAGGGACAGTCATCACGTCGTTGCATTTCCATTAATGGTGGAAGATCTTCGGCACCTGTGTAAATGGGTGAATGACTATTTTATCCAATTGGCTTTCACCCATCTGCACATCGAAGGTAGGGACTGTACTGTAAAAAATGGAAGAGTTATAAATCACTCCACCTCCCAAGTTCAGGAAATTCCCTACCGGCTTTTAATCGAAATGGAATTCACCCGTCATCTGCATAAAACAGATACTCTTCAATTACTTTGATGTACGCTAAACCACCTGCTTATCTAATAAAAGAATCTTTTAGTCTGATGGAAGCCAGCGACAACGAGTTGCTCAGTCTCATCAGAGAAGATCACGTGCAAGCCGCCAATATTTTAATTGATCGATACCGGCCCTATGTACTGAATCTGGCACGACAAAAAGTGGAGCCGGAGTATGTGGAAGATATCACTCAGGATATCTTATTGAAAGTATTCGTCAGTATAAAAAAATTCGAACAGCGAAGTCTTCTTTCTACCTGGATTTACCGCATCGCGGTCAATCACCTGCTTCGCCATAAGGGAAGCTCGGCCCGTTTGCTGGATCATCCAAATAAGGTTCAATACAGGATGGCCTCAGCATCAGATGAAAATGAATTATTAAAAGAGAGAAAAGAAGCGATGCTTTTGGGAATGACCTTGTGTATGGACGCGGAGCAACGGATGGTCATTACGCTTGCCGATATTTTTAAGCTGGACCATAATGTAGCAAGCGTTATCATGAATACTACGCCGGTTAATTTCAGAAAACGCCTTTCCCGCACACGAAAAGAATTGAAGTATTTTATTAATAACCAGTGTAGTCTGTTGAATAGTAAAGGAGCATGCCGGTGTAAATTCAAGAGCAGGTCCTATATGGAGAAAGGCTGGATATCTAAAACTACCCTCACATTCAGCAAGGAGCATATTCAATCGGCTAAGCGCCTAATTGCTGTGTGCGAGAAGAAATAAATTAATTTTCCGGAAGTTGCTGTAGTGCATCTTTTAATTCGCGAAGCCGGTTGCGCGAAATGGTAAAAGATGACTTCTTGTGGTCCCTCATACGGATGATGTATTTATGATTTTCCCAGAAAGAATAGTTACTCATATAACTGGTGTTGATAATGGCAACCCGGTTGACTCTGAAAAATTTTCCTTTCGGCAATGCTTCTTCCAGTTCGCTGATGTTTTGCTTCACACGATAGTTGTCTGACTCTGTAAAAGCGCGATAACTCTTGCCTTCTTTTTGGAACCACCACACGGCATGAAGTGGTAATAACTTGACGCCTTCGCCATGAATAACTTCCAGCTTCGGTGCCGTAACTGGAATGGATGGGAGTGAAGTGATCGGTTCGGTTGGGGATGTAGTATCATTCTTTTGATTGAATTCCTGAATACTATTTTCGCTATTGGATAAATCATTGTCTGGAGATAACTGGATTCTTTTTCTGTAGATATAATACATTGCTATGCCCACCATGCCCAACCCAAGGATGGTAAATAGTATAGTCTCGGATTTACTAAATACGGCATTTTCAGACTGCGCGGCGCCAGATGGATCCACTGCTTCGGCAAGCGCAATTCGTTCGTTTAGTTGAGCCGAATCTCTCCATGCGATTAATTTTTGCTGGTATTCAAACGCATGAGCGAGATCTCCGTTCGCCTTATACAGTTTGCTTAACTGTTCAAACTGTGATAGATTGAAAACAGTTATTCCCTTTTTGTTTGATAAATCGTGGGCCTTAACAGCATAACGTAACGCTTCCTGTGGATGGCCTCGATGCATCTGTTCTTCAGCCAGAAACTGAAATGCCTGAATAGTTAGCGTAGTCATCGCGTGAAGTTGAGCCAAGGATAAAACTTCAGAAAGAAGTTGTTCCGATTTTGAGTGTTCATTGATCCGACAATTCACATTGGCCAGTCCTAACAGGGTATTGCCTAAATTAGGATAGGCTTTCAGGGATTGGTAGATGCTAATCGCTTTTTCGTAGTATAAAATACTGTTACGGTAGTCGTGCTTTTCTTCATATACAGTGGCAATATTATTAAGCGCATTGGCCATTCCGGGAAGTTTGTTCCGTTTTTGCCAGTACGTATAGATATGGTTAAAGAGTGCTAAGGCCTGATCTGTTTTTTTTGTTTGAAGGAAGAGTGCCGCTAAGTTGCCAAGCACCGGCTGCAAGGCAGCTGAGTCGCTTTTTAATAATGAATGTGCTTTTTTACAATATTGAAATCCCTTTGTGTAATTATTTAACTCATAGATATAAACGTTGGCTAATCCATGATAACTATTCCCTTCTTTAATGGATTGCTTCTCCTGTTGAAAAAGAACAGCTGCCTGTTCAAAGGCGGTAATGGCTTTGGCGGCATGATGAAGTTTGGCGTATGCTTTACCCAACACGAATGAAGCATCCGCTTGCTCAGGTATAGATTCCGTTTCGTGAGCATATCGGTACGCACGTTGTGCAAGAAGGGCTGCATCATTCGGATTCAGATCCATGCGGGCTTTAGCAAATTCCAGTAGCAGACCGATGGAATCCTGTAAAGTAAGTTCCGGTAGTTGTTTGGATAAACATTCCATCACCGTGGTGCAGGTAAGAACTGAAAGGAGGAAAAGCTTTTTCATACGACGACTCTCACAGTAAAAACGACTAGTTGATCAAACCCGATTTTACGAAAACGAAGTAAGGAAGTTTTTGATATGTGATAATCAAGGAAGAGAATGCGTTGAGTCTCACCCATTGTAAGGTATTTTGTTCGTGTTTTGATTCTGCCCGGTCACACCTGATGAGTGACTTGCCTCTAACGGTTAGATCAACTAAAACCCCGCAAAAAATCATTACATGATAAATCAGAAAGTAGCATTAATATCCGGAGGCAACCGCGGATTGGGATTTGAAACGGCAACGCAATTAGGAAAAGAGCAAGTGACTGTCATTATCGGCTCGCGTCAATTAAGTGATGCGAAGGAAGCGGTGCGAAAATTGCGTTTGATGGATATTGATGCTTATGGCATTGAATTGGATGTCACAAACGATGCACACCGAAAATCTGCAGCAGGGTATATCGAAGAGGCATTTGGCAAATTAGATATACTCATAAATAATGCCGGTGTGGTTCCGGAAGGGTTTACCACACGTCCTCTGAACTCGGCAACTTCACCGGAAGAATTTGATTTTGTATTCAAAACGAATTTTTTCAGTGTGGTTCATCTCACGCATCAGCTCTTGCCTTTACTAAGAAAGAGCAGTGCCGGCCGGATAGTAAACTTAGCCAGTGCGGTAGGCTCACTCACACTTCAATCTATGGATAACAGTCCCTTGGCAGCATTCCGTAGTCTTGCCTATAACTCATCCAAAACTGCATTGAATATGTTCACCATATTACTGGCGGAAGAGTTGAGAAATACAAACATCAAAGTAAACAGCGCTCATCCGGGATGGGTAAAAACAGAAATGGGCACTGCGGCAGCGCCAATGGAAATAAAGGACGGAGCCAAAACAAGTTTACAGCTTGCACTTCTTGATCAGGACGGACCCTCTGGAAAGTTTATTCACATGGGTGAGCAATTACCGTGGTAGTGGCATTTCTGTTCGTCAATGGCTATATCAATTATTCCTTATAGAAAAGTTTTAATCCCTTTACCAACATCATTCAGCCGAATTCATTTTTAAATCTTATTAATTATAATCGACATTATGAACAATAGAAACATTTTCTTAGTAAGTACAGTAATTATTGCTTTTTTTAATGCTTGTGATTCTGATGAGCAAATGGCTGAATATTAGCTGGACGAGGAAACCTCAGTTGTAGAATGGCATGGTGCAGGGCTGGCTGCCCAACATACCGGTGCCTTTAAGGTAGAACAGGAATCGCTTAGTGTGGTAGACGAAAAAATAACTCAGGGTAGTTTTACTATTTCCATTTCCTCCATCACCAACTTTGATCTTCCGGATGAGGTAAAGCCAATATTGCTTGGTCACCTGATGACAGCTGATTTCTTTAATGTTGCTGCGTATCCAACGGCTTCCTTTGTAATCACGGCAATCGCACCTTATTCAGGGGTCAGTGAAGATGCCATTGAGAATGCAAATTTTTATATCAAGGGGGATTTTGCTATGATTGGTAGAACAAATCCAGTTGAATTTCCGACAAAGATTATTTTTAAAGACAATGTGTTTACAATTGAAGCAGTGATAACCATTGATCGAACAAAGTGGGGAATGGATTATATGTCAGATGAAGCTGCCGCCGGGGAGCATTACATTTACAAGGAGGTAGATCTTCATCTTAAATTAGTTGGAAAAAGAAATTGAGCCAACAAGAAATAAGTAAAGACCTACTATCAAATTAGTTGCAAAGAGGCCAATCAGCCCTCTTTGCATTTAAGTAAAGAAGTGAACTTAAAAAAATACCCACCCACTATCTTATTTAGTATCTCCGCAGTTGCGAAACTTGTGAACAGAATCGCACACTAGTTTTAATAGCAAGTACAACAGACTCGACTTGCAGCTCGATAACGCAGGCATTATGTGGACTCCTGAAAGGAGACTGTTTAAATATGGGCAAGAATCACAATTTACAACCAACCACTTAAAACACTTTCTACTTACCGGTTTGTTAATGCCTTTGCTAAAGGCGACCTCAGTAGAGTGCTCAAGATGTAGCGGAGCGGAACGCTTGTGCGGTATTATACCCGATTTTCTATGGGTTAAAAAATAGAAGGATAATACAGATTTACACCATCATTACATTTGGCAAAATGCCAGCAGAGCCCCACAGCCTATAGGAAATACTCCTATGCTCCGCGTTTGCTTTTCGTACGGGTGTGTAGCTTAACGTCTGCTGCGGCTCCCGGTCATTGGCCTTCTGCCGTAGTGCTTTGTGATACCTTAATCCTGCGCTGATGAACCTGCCACTGCTATCTGTACACCGCACCGTGCATGGCGCCACTGAGAAGGTGGTGCTGGAAATAACCGAGGATACGAACCTGGCCCACTACCTGCTTACTGATAACACAGAGGTGAGTGAAGGGGCACTTGCTGAACTACATTGCTTTTATTTCCCTCACCTTCCTGTACGCCAGGGTGACCGTGTACATGTGGTGACGGGCAGTGGCAAGGATATGGTGCTTGAAAATGAAGCGGGCAACAAAACGTACGTCTTCTTCTGTCACCGGGACCAATGCCGGTGGAGGGAGGGCATCACTCCCGTGCTGCAGTTACGCCAGGCGCGGAGCGCAGTTACCATCATGCCTGTGACCCCGGCAACGGAATATTTTCGTTGAGTACATCACCGCTATGTGCTGATGATGCCTTTGCGCAGCGCATACTTGAGCAGGCCGATATTACTCTTGCTGCCGGTTTTTTCCATGATGTTGGTGCGGTGGTTGAAGAAGGTTTTTTCGCTGATGTGCAGGCGTTCGCTGATTTCTCTGGAGGTCATTTCCTTGCAGATGAGCAGCAGTATTTCAATCTCGCGGATGGTGAGCTTTCGGCGGCCCTCGTTCTCCTCTGCACCCGCTATGCCTTGTGCATTTTCGGTGATGGCATTTTTATAGAAGTCATTGTCCATGATGGCGTAGATGGCCTTTTCAATTTCCTCAGGTCCGGAAGATTTGGTGAGGAATCCGTTTACGCCCATATCGAGCAGGCGCCTGACCAGCACTTCTTCCGAGTGCATGGTGAGGATAAGGATCTTTACATTGGGAAAACGTTGCAGCACCGCTTTCACGGTATCCACACCACCCATTACAGGCATTTCGATGTCCAGGATAATGATGTGGGGACGATCGTTGGTGAGCAGGGCGAGCAGCTCTTTCCCGTCGGCTGCTTCTTTCACCTGGCCCACCCGCTCAAATGTTTTCAGCAGGCGTACCATCCCCTTGCGTACTACGGGGTGATCATCGGCAATATATACGTTGATGGAGGTCATTGATATAAAGGTACGGTGATGACTACTCGGAATCCTTTTGGAGTGGGTGTATCTCCTATGGAAATGGTGGCGTTGAGCTGCTTGGCCCGCTGGTTGATGTTCCACCAGCCTACCCCGGTGCGTTCTTTGGTGAGCGCGAAGCCTACACCATCGTCTTCCACGGCGATCGCCACGGCGTTGTCCATCCACAGCAGCGTGATGGCCATGTGCTCACACTGCGCGTGCCTGCTGCAGTTGCTCACCAGCTCCTGCACGATGCGGTAAGCCGAGAGGGCGCGCTCATCGTTCCACGAGGGGCCGGGGTTTTGGGTGAAGGTGGCATGCATCTTTTTTCCATTCATGCGCTCACAGAGGCGTGCGACCGACTCGGAAAATCCTTCCTGCAGGAAAGCCTGCGGGGTAAGCTCCCAGGCGATACGCTTCACGGTGGAGATGGCGGTGTCCAGTGCGCTCATGAGCTCTACGTACGACTGGCGTTGTTCCGTATCATAGTCAAAAGAACGTTCGAGAAAGGAGGCGTTGAGTTTGACGCCCCACAGCAGCGAGCCGATGGAGTCATGCATATCGGCAGCAAGCCGTTTGCGTTCTTCCTCCTGGCTCTCCAGCTGGAGCTCGGCCATCTTCAGCTGGTACATTTCATCGAGCAGCTTCTGTTTGTGCTGCTCGCGCAGGATGCGCTTCTGATAGACGGCCACAAACACGGCGATACTGCCTACCAGCAACAGCATGCCCATAGTGCCCGCTACAATGACATAGATTATCTCTTGTTGCGGTAGTTCATCCATAGGGCAATGGCAAACAGCATGTTTTTGGAGATGTTGAGCAGGTTGTGCAGTACCCACATGATCTGGTGCGACCCCTCTAAGCCCAAGGTAAGATAATTGTTGGTAAGAAACAGCAGCAGGTTACCGGCATAGTAGGTGAGCACGGCAGCGGCAATCCAGAAGTAGGGCAGCTGGTGGATAAACAATTCGGGCAGGTCGCGTAGCAGCGAGTAGAGGTAGCGCAATGCCAGTCCCATCAGAATAAGGCAGGCGAGGGAATTGGAATAGGAGTTGAACTTCCACATGCCCTGAACGAAAAACAGGTTGATAAAAAACAACAGCGTGTAGCCAATTGCAATTGCCCTGTAGCCAGTAGTGATCGCCCGTGGTTGACCTAACAAAAGCAGGAAGCAGAGAAAAAACTGGAACAGCAAAAACAGGTTGACGATCAGGTAGGAGTTCATCCCCAGCTGAAAAAACACCAGGGAGACCACATCGCTCATGAGCGCGATGAGCAGCAATATAATGAGGGGTAACAAATCTCTGGTGATGTGCTTCCGTGACAGGAGGGCAATCACCAGAGGAATGAGTACGGAACTGGATGACGCATGAGCAATGTACAGGGGTAGCTGCAAAAGGATGATTTATTGATTACGCTACCGAATATACATTAATTAAAATCATTGCCCGCACAAAATGATGGGCACGGGTAAGACGCGTCAGCAATGGTGTTGGGATCTCCTGCATTGAATTCCTGTGCAGCGGGCAGCTGGTTATTGCCATCGGCGGTTGCTCCGACAAGAATGAGTTGCTTTTCTCCTTTTTCATTGAGTGCATAATAAATCCGTATGCCCATGCACTGGTCCTGCTTCAGGATTTTCTGAAGTATTTCAAAACCAAAGAAATGGGCTCTGGTTTCATCTGGAAATTGCCTGCGGTAGTTGGCAGTCCATTTTCTTGCTGTTTGGAGATCGATTGGTTCTCCTTCGGAACCATTGAAGGTGTAGTTTTTTGCCATGATGATTTAGATTAAAGACATGCGAAGTTGGATGGTGCCGTCTTTATGCAGGTGCCGACATAGGAGTTACTCCTATACGGATTTCTTGAGCGGTAGTCGGTAGGTTGGAAAGGGTCGAAACACTTGGCTGTATTGCTTCGGATTGAGGGATTGCTTCAGTCGTTCCTCCTTCGCCTTGAAGTTGACATCGTCACAGGTAGGAACGAAGCTGTCCTGCTTCTTACTCCTCTTCTGTCATAGGAATCAGTGCGGCCGGAATTTCTTTTGATGACTTCAGCCCCATGCTTTTTAGCTTCATAGCCTGGCTAACCAGATTGCCAGTGCCGCTATTGAGTTGGGCTATGGCAGTCTGGTACGACTGCTGTGACCTATCAATGTGTTTCCCTACGTCCGTCATCGTTGTGGCAAAGGCGGTGAATTTTTCATACAGCAGTTCGCCTCGCTTCACAATATCCATCGCGTTCCTGTTTTGCAGTTCTCTTCTCCATAGATCGTGAATGAGCCGCAGGCAGGCAATGAGATTGGTAGGGCTGATGAGCAGGATCCGCTTTGCATAGGCATACGACCATAGCTCTGCTTCGTTTTGAATGGCGATGAGATAGGCAGGCTCGATGGGAATAAACATCATGGTAAAATCCAGTGCACCGGGCAAGTCATCGTATTTTTTAGAGGATAGGTTATCCACATGCGCATAGATGGAACCGATGTGTGCGTTCAAATGCTGCTTTTGTTCTTCTGCGGTATCGGCCGCAAAATAGCGGTCATAGGCTACCAGCGATACTTTAGAGTCAATGATGATCAGCCGTTCGTCTGTTAACTTTACGACTACGTCGGGGCGAACATTATTTCCGTCTTCCGTTTTTATGGTGGGCTGTAGGGTATATTCCCGATCACGTACCAACCCGGATTTTTGAAGGATACTCTCAAGGATAACTTCTCCCCAGTTGCCTTGTTTTTTGGATTGTCCTTTTAAGGCGGAGGCAAGGTTGTTGGCTTCATTGCTTACCTTATTGGTTTGCTCTACCAGGTCTTTTACTTTTTCTCCCAGTGAAAAACGTTCTTTCGATTCTTTGTCGTAGGTCTCTTCAATCCGTTTCTTGAAGTTGTCGATATTCTCTCCTAATGGTTTGAGCAGTGCTTCGATGTTGGATTTATTTGATTCGGTAAACCTGCCCGCCTTTTCTTCCAGGATCTGGCTGGCCAGTTTTTCGAACTGAAGATAGGCGGTGCGCTGTATCTCCGCGATCTCCTCTTTTTGTGTGAGCCACTTCTCTGAAAGCGCACTATTGTTGGCGAGCAACGTACTGTTTTCGATGATCGTTTTCTGTTGCTGATCGTTGACCTGTGCGAGCTGCGTTTCCAGATGCTGTATCGTTTCCTTTAATGTTTTGCTGTTTTCTTCAAGCAATTGATTGCGCGATTTTTCCTGCGTCCACAAAAGTTTTATCTCATCATTGTTTTCACGAAGCGTATCATTGAGTTTTGAATTCCGGTCCAGCTCTGCTGAGAGTTCGCTGACTTTCACTTCATGTGTTTTGATCAACGTGTCCAGTGTTGTGGATTTGTTTTGAAGCTCGGTGATCAGAAGTTCTTTTGTTTCCAGTTTTGAGGTGATCCGGTTTGTTTCCTCCAGCTGGGAGGCAAACCGTTCATCGGTTACCCGGACGAGAATAGCTGCCTCCTGCCATTTGGAATTAAGCGCTTCGTAATCCTGCTTCAGAACATACTTGTTTTTATTCATCAGCAATAATACCGTGTAGGCGAAGGTCGCGCCGATGAGCAGGAAAGCAATGGCAGATAGCGTTGTCATACTAAATTGAAATCGTGTAGCGCTAATCTATTGCTCATCGATCATAAGCACCAGGTATTATTTCCCAGATGCGTCATCTTCTTTCCGGATGTCGGCAAAGGATTTCCTCCACAAATGATGTACTTGTTTCCGGAAGAATGTAAAATGCTCACCCATGGAAATCGATGTTGACGTGAACTAATGCAAAGACAAAAATAAACACTTGATTATCTTGTCTACCGGGCGTAACGGGTGTACTGTTTTTCTAAGGACAGAGAGGTAGAACAAAAAAGGGTTCCTGTCAGAAACCCTTTTTGTTCTATTATGAATTTTTATTTATTACGGCTTCTGTGCTGCCAGTATTTTTTTCACATTGGAACGGACAGAATTCAGCGTATCATTTTCGATTGCAGCCAACGTACGATAGGCCTTTTCGTGATCACGTACATAGGCAGTATATGCGGCACCTTTACGGGTGACTGCTTTAGCCGACTTTCGGATGAACCTTTTTTTTGAGGCTATCTTTTTTAAAGTCTCGGTATTGTTGCTACCTGATTTTATGGTCAATGTTTTCATTACAGCTCAAAATTAGGAAATTGATTGATTAAATTAACCCGGCCTGCTCTTCTTGATGAGCTTGGCTACAAGGTACACCTTACACTGGTCGACCTTCTCAAAGAAAAAACAACTATAAGGGCATTGAAAAGATTTAATGTCTCAAATCGGTGAGTTGTGTGCTTCTTCTTCTTCTTTTCGTTCTTTCAGAAACCATGAAGAGATGTAAGCCGTGAACGTTCCAAACAATCCCACCCCTGCAGTCATTAAAAGGATACCTACCAATCGGCCACCGGTGGTAACCGGAAAGCGGTCGCCATAACCGACGGTAGTAATAGTGACATACGCCCACCAGATGGCATCTTCTGCGGTGCGGATGTTGGCAGTGGCATCGGCCATCTCAAACTGCAATACGGAAATGGAAGCGAAGATGATGAGGATCACCGCCAGAATAGTAACGGAAGTGAATGCGCCCTGTGCTCTGTTCTGAAACACGTGGCTCACCAGGTGTTTGGTAGAGCGAAAGGCACGCAGTATACGCAGTAGCCGGATCAGGCGTAGCATGCGTCCTGCACGCAGGTAGTCCAGCGTGGGTATGCTGGAGAGGAGGTCGATCCATCCCCACCGCAAGAACTTCCACTTGCTCTCTGCGCGATAGAAGCGGATGGAGAACTCGATGAGGAAGAAAATACAGATCCCATTGTCGATCATGGCCAGCAGCTGCGAGAGTTCGGGGCGCAGATCAAAAACGGTATCGATGAGCAGCGCGATCAGTACATACGCTGATAATAGCAGAGCAGTGAGGTTCAGCAGGCTGAAGGACTTTTCCTGCAAAGGCTGTTTCATTTATGGTAATGCTTTCTGATTCATTAACTCAATTCTCCGATAATGAAGATCCATTTGCTGCTGCATTCTTCTGTCATAATCGTTTTCTTCTTCCTTACTTTTGCTTAACAGGATAAATATTTCCATGAAGAAAAGAATTGAAAACCAAAGCAGATAGAATCCCAACGAAATCCAGGACTTCATCAGGAGGCTATATACAATTTCAAGTTCACCTAAGATACCCCCGGCATTTGTCAGTTTTTTTTCAATTTCATCTTTAAGCGTTAACAGTTGATTCTCGCGTGCGATATTTTGTTTTACCATAGACGCTATCGTAGAGTCCGTGGCCTGAATAAGTCCATTTTTTGGGTTAGTGACTTGAGAGCGATGAATCTTTTTAATTGGCCTTCCTGTACTGTCTTTGGAACCATCTTCTACGACAATTGCCGTCCACACAAAGGGATGCTTATCCAGATCTTCCAGAATATTTTTACGCTCCATATCTTTCTCCTTTATCATCACTTTTGTATTCTCGATCATTTTCTTCAGCTCTATGGATTGCTGATCAAACAGGTGATTTACCTCAGCAGGTAGATTTTCCTGTTTCTGTCTATCGATATCATCTTTAAGCATGGTTTGATCTACTATTATCGCCCCGATGATTGCCATAGCGATTGCCATACCACCTCTTACCAGAGAAATTCTAAGGCTGCTTTTACGGGTTAAAATAATCTGTCGCTCTATCTGTATCACTAGTAACGTCATCAGCACTGCAGCAAATAAACAAGTATAAACAGATCCATGCAGATAGCGCTCTGTAAACATAAATCCGACAAACATCCAAATCACGCATAATATTAAAAGTGCAGAGCAGTACTTAATCACCCGCTTTTTTGCCAGTTCACTACAGCTCTGAATGACATCATAATTCATTCCGGTCAGAAAGCAGCCGAATCGTATCCATTTGTTTCTCATGATTTCCGTAGTTTATTTTCTTCCGAGAATGGTATTGTAAGTAATGGCAGCAAATCCGTTTTTAAATCCCTTGCGATAGCCGAGCACCAGATTCTGGCTAATGCCTTTTCCTTCGGCTGTTTCCTGGTCGATGGTGATAACGCTTTGTAGTTCTTCCACCACTGTCAGCCGGTGCGACAGCAGTTCGTCTACGGTTTCCAACATGCCACTTCGCTTGCGTGTCTCGATATGGAAATCAATTTCGCGCAGGTAACCGGAGTAGTAAGTTTTCACTTTGGCAATGAGCAGCTGCAGTTCATTATGAATGAAGCGTATGTTCTCTTCCATGTAACTGGAGTCCGGATTGATGAGTGCATCTTCGTATCCTTTCTTTTCCAGGTTCTGCTCCAGGTGCTGATAGAGGTTGTGCAAATCATTCACTGATCTTGTCGTGGGTTGTTCCACCGCTTTAGGGGCTTTGCTTTTTGGCGGTGGCTCGATGAACACCTTCTCCGGTATTTCCACAGCGGCTTTGGTGGAGGTGTTTTCACTGGGCGTGAAGGGCAGGCTCTTCTCCATGTCTGTGTCAGAGACAGTGCCATTTCCATTGGTGTTGGTTTTGAAATTAAACAGGCTCATAGTTATAGGTAGATGATGGGTACTTTGTATCGTGCATGGCCGCGGCCATGGCAGCTTTCGCATAGGGTGATCATGAGCGGATGTTCATAATCCCACGGTGCTTTGAACTGGCGCAGTGCGATAATAAAATGGTATTGCCGGTGATGTACCTGCAGGTTTTCGCTTCCGGCACAGATGACACAGCATCCTCCATCCCGCGCGATGATTTCCTTTCGCTTACTGCTCCAGCGTTTGTCAAACAGCAGTGTACCATAGGTTCCGTGCCCTTTGTCGGGCAGCTCAATGTCAATGTTGGCAACGATCTCGTCTTTGAACTCATAATCGTTGAAGCGCGAACGTTCAAGCGAATCGTAGCGGATGCTGCCTACATGAAAGCGGGTATTCATAAACTCACGAAGGATGGAATGTGGTGGACACTTGCTTTTGCTGATAGGCGCCTATGGCAAGGATGAATTCGGCAAAATGATCCATCGCTCCATTGCGCGAAGTGATGATCGTTTCATTCCATCCCTGTGCAGACGTGAGCGCATACTCCGAATAAAGACAGATGGGAAGCTGCCGGTTATCACTGAACCTGCGGTCGGGTTCACCATTCTTGTTTAGATATTTCCAGGTCTTGTCTATGACTTGTGCATCGGAGGCGGGCTGCTCATGTTCTATGAAACGTGATTCACTTTGTTTAATGATAATGTTTTTATAAAAGACACCTCCGAGCTGCCGGCCTTTGCGATAGATGATGCGCTCCGGAAAAAAGAAGATCTCTTTATCGGCCAGCTTGATGTAGGGAATAGCGATGTTGGTGATGAGATGAGGTGATGGCAACTGATGTGATCGAATGTCCAGAATAGCTGTGCGGGTAATGGTATAACCTGCTCCGGCGTTTCTGCGTCTGTCCGTCACTTCCTCTGAACTCAATTGCTGCCATATCTTTGCTGAACTGGCAAACTCATTAAAGTAAGTAAGAAATTTTTCATGCAGGCCACGCACTTCTTCTTCCATGGTGTAGTGGAGATGCATGGTCTTTCGCTTCTTATCCCATCGATAAAGCCACACGCAGACAAGAAAGAGAGCGATTAATAAAATAAACACACCTGCTTTCCACAATGGATCAATATCCATGCGCGATTGGAACTGACGTGAATCGAGCTCTTGAGAAAAAGTGCCCAGGCTTCGGTGGATGAATCCTTCCACCTCAGGATGGCGTATGTAGTAGATCTTAATCCAGTCACCGTGCGCGGAGTCCATTACGTCCCACTTCGAACCATCATGCACCATTTGCTGTACAGCAGCATGTTTGTCAGGTGCCTTACGGATATTAGCATTGGGGTGCGTTACGGTGAATACGGTCTTATAGGTTTCGCCCGTTAGCAATGGCTGTCTAATGTAAGACAGGTATAAAAGAAATCCGATACAAAGAGGAACGATGGCCAGCTTGAGAAAAGATCTTTTGTTTGCTTTGGATTCAAGCTCGTTGGTAAAATTCCGGGAATCTGTATCGGTGAGCTGGTTCATCGCTTCATTATCGGCATCGTCCTGCGATTTGATTTTCGATGACGATGAATGGGAATGGCTGAAACTATTCGAGCTGTTACGGCCACCCAGTTGCTGTCGATAGTAAATGCCATTGGCGCCAAGGTTCACATAAGTACCACGGCTGTTCATGCTGATGCGTGCACCTTTTACACCAAGCGACATACCCATCCCGCGGCTGCTGAGGCTGAACCGCAGCGACCCGAATGATTTTGATTTTCTGAACGACCAACCCATAGGACAAAGTGTTGAAGTAGCTTAACTGGTGTGACATGCCGGAGCGCAATACTTGCACCCGTTGGATTTTGTATACTCCTTCTTCGCTTCCTTTACTGCGTCAGCACAGTTGGAGAAGTTCCTAAGGTACTTTTTGTCGGACGGTAAATAATTGCAGTTTTCATTATGCACTTCATGATCACCGTTAGACTGAGCCTTTTTGTTTACATAGTATTTCATAACTATAGGGTTTAAAATATTTTGTTACTTCTTTTCTTTTAAGACAGCGAGAATTTCAGAAAGCAGTTTGTTTTGCTGCTGCTGATTTTCCACAATAGCGGTGATCTTCCAGTACCACAGTACAAGGGCACGAAGTGCCAGGAAGAGCAAAATGATTAAGGCGATAATAAAGAATACCAGAAACAGTTCCTGAAATCCTACTCCGCCAAGAAAAACTAAGTTTGTATTCATTCCAATTGATATTTAGTTGGTTACTGGTTCTTCCATCTTTCAATCTCCACCGTCAGTTCCTCTATTTGCTGCTGTAGCAAAACAGCACTGGCTTTAGCCTCTGTCCATTCCCTTTCAATGGTCTGGATAAGTAAAACCTGGCCGGCAATCTGCGCTTCCCGTTCATTGGCAGTACGCAGGAACTGATACTGTTTGATGCTGTTAAGCTTGTCTTTGGCTGCTTCCAGATTGGCTACCAATATCATGATGTTATTCTCGATTGCTGATTTCTCCAGCCGCTTATGTTCCAGCGACTGCTGTAAGGCTTGCTGTTTTTCCAGCTGCAGCCGTGTAGCGTTGCGTATTGAATCTTCGCGCTGCCGCTGAGCAGCCGCTATTTCTTTTGCTCCCGGGCCACACGAACAAAGGCCAGTCATAAGGAGTAGTAAAATGATCTGTTTCATTTGGATTATTCGTTTTTCAGATAGGCTACCTGAGTGACGGTAACCTGAGGTTGATTTACTGTGCGGGTAGCCCATTGCTGCTTTACTTGTACAGCAGTCACTTTGAATACAACCTCAATGGGTTCTACCATGTTGTCGTTGAAAAGGCCGATGTATACCGGTCCACTCAACGGGGCTTTCATCTGTGCGGCTTCATTAATCACATCTCCCTGTTTGTACTGATTAAAGGAGCCGCCTGCTTGGAATTGCAACACACTCTGCCAATCGGGAATGAACCAGTACTTCACATTGTCTCTGCCCTGTACTTTGCTAAAGGTGTTTATTCCATAGATGGCCAGCGCAGCCATCGTTCCATAACCTGCTATTTTGGATACCGCAGCCGCTGATGAATTCACGAATTTATCGCGGGCTGCTTCATACGCTGCCTGACCTTCCCTGCCAACACCGATATAGTAACTCCACGAAACGGTTTCCTCAGGAAGTGTAAAATCAATGACGGTTTTGTTTGTGTTGCCATTGAGCGCATTTTGAGAAGAGACCTTCGTTATCTTCTCTATGGGTTGAGTAATCAGGGTGTCGCTTTTCACCAGGTAGCGTTCCTGCACCAAGGTGTACGATGTATCGTACGCACTGCGCCAATACACATTGGTATTGAATCGTTGCGTGTTAAAGGAGGCAGGAATGCGTTGTATTTTAAACTTGCAGATGCGTCCACCGATAGCAGAATTGGTGAACCGGAATTTGTAAATACCTGCACGTGCGATAAAAAGATTTTTGTTCTCAATCTTCCTGGTCTTGAAATCCATGTACTTGGAAGAGGAGGGGAGTTCGGTGATTTCCACTTCCTTCAGTTCTTTTCCATTGACCTCAGTAAAATTGAAGATAAGCTGATCGCCCTCGGCAAAGCCATAGTAAAAAACTTCTTCTCCCAGACCTCCTATTTTTAAAGTTGACTCGGCAACATCTACAGGGGATTGGGCAATGGCGACACTCCATGTCAGTATAAAGCCAACTATAGATAATGGTTTCATAAGCGTTATTAATTGGTGAGGTCTTCGGTAGGAGCTGCAGGAGCGTCACGCTTCACCGCTTCAATGCCATTGTCACGCGCAGCACGTGTGGTATAGTTCTCACTGCGACCAATAGGCTCACCGTTGGTGGCCGTCAGCACGAAAGTGTAATTATCGGTCGCATCTTTGCGTACATAACGTTGGTCGTCTGGTGCATTTACTTTTACGGAAGCAATACCGTTTTCGCAATTCTTCTTTAACGGATAGGATTCACTTGCTAAAATGATTTCACCATTCTTTGCACGCAACCGGAAGTAATACTGCCCATTAGTGCCAGTGGAAATTTGAAATTTAGGGTTTTGCATTATGTATGTATTTAGGTTTTATCTATTTTCACTTACATCCACATCCTGATCCTACTGTCCACTTGCAGCAAGGTCCACTACATTGTGCTTGTGTATTGTTCGAACATCCACATGCAGCAGTAGTAGGACAACCAGAGCCCGATCCGGAACCAGTTCCTCCTGTACCTGTTCCTCCGCCAGCAGTGCCAGTGGGAAGATGTTCGCAGGCAATGCCATCGTTATCATTATCCAGTTCGCCAAGGCATTGTTTGTTGTTATCAAAAGCTACCTGTGCCTCTGCTTGTGTTTTATAATCATTGCACGTCCTGGTCGGGCATGGTGTCTGGTCGGGTGATCCACATCCCATCATCAGGAGTACTACTACTAAAATGACTGTGCGCAGCATTGCTTTTGTATTGACAGTATGAACTACATCAATGGCCACGGCATACGGTAATTGTATTTCCTAGTCTGATGAATTTCTTTCCGAAGTGTGCATACCGGTTTCCTGTTTAAAATTAATGTTGATAGCAGCGGCCATTAGAACTGGTAGTCATGCGCTTGCAACGCAGGCCCGACTTTGTTGTACCCGTGCATTGCTGTGAAGAAGAAGTACGGGTTTGCTTCACTTCCTCCTTAGGAGCAGCAGGGAAAGGTGATGGCTTCCGGGGAGCGGTGGCTTCATTGGCTACACCGGGTTGTGCTGCTTCTTCTTCGTTTTCATCTTCGGATGTGGGCGGTTCACATACACTGCAGGCATCGTAGCCGCGGGCAATGGCATCCTTCAGTTTAATTTCAATTTTACTTTGTCGCAGGTAACGACAATATGCATCGTGATACTTTGTGCCGGTACGGGTGATGTATACGGTTTGTGCCTCCACCCCGGAAGAGACCGAACAGGCGATGAGCAGAAAGCTCCAGAAGAATAACGATAGCTTTCTCATGCAATCACTCCCAGTCTTTTGAGCACACATTCTACAAACGGCTGGCGTGGGTGAGGTGCCTTTACACTCTTACTGCATTGGGTGATGGCATCGGCAATGGCCAGTGCATGGAGGAAAGGATATATGCGGCGAATGCGGGTGGTGAGGTAGTCGACTTCCCATTTTTCCGTACCCGAAAAGAAGTGTGCATCCTGTATTCTTTTCTTGCGGTCGTCATAGTCCGACCAGTCTTCCAAAACAAGTTTCATGCTCATGGCTCAAGGGGGTAATAATGAACCGAAGCTGCCTTGTCAGGCGGAGCAAATCAACCTTACTTTCCAAAGCGGAGGTTCGCTTTTCCGAAACGGTGAAAATGTTTTCCCGGAATTATTCGACGGACCGCAATACCCACTGTTCGCCTTCCTTCTGAAAGGAGTAGGTCTCCACAGGACGGAGAGCGGTGATGGACATCAGGTGGCGCTTGGTGTCTTTGACAGACGCAGGGAAATCCAGTACGGTGTACACCAAACGGATGGGTTGATCATAACTTACTTTCACTTTGTACAGGTCTTTTTCCTCGTGCGCACTTTCAATTTGGTAGGTCACAGGCTGTGTATTGAAAAACACGTACTGCTCTTTTTCTTCTCCGTCAGCGGAAGAGGTGCTGCGAAAAATCTGAGGTGAAGTGAACGAATACTGGTTCAGCGGGGTGATGGTTTCCATATCCATGGCCAATGCGATCTCTACATTGCGTCTGGAGTGAATCACCTGATCACCGGTGTTCAGTGCATATTCATTGCGGTAATACGACTGTGAGGCCTGGAAGTCGGCATACCGTTTTTTGATTTCGGTGGCGGAGGCCTTCTTGCCATTACCCGCTTTAAGCTGCTGCACTACTTGGTCTGCTTCTTTTTGTACATGATGTATACGGTTCGTAATAGCAGAAGCAATGCTGGCAGAAGGAGTAACCCCCTCCATGATTCGAGTAAGTCCATACAGAGAAGATAAGACCAGCAGCATCATCGCCATCCACAGCAGTGTGCCCTTGTTCCATGGCTTGCTTACTTTACTGACCAGACCTGCCGGTTCGCGGTTCTGTATTTTTTT
>JAHEZH010000056.1 GCA_023251155.1 Flammeovirgaceae bacterium
GACACCTGCCCTCCTAGTATTAGATCAGTCAGGGTATTTGAACGCAGTACTTGTTTTTCAGCAGTGAAGCTGACATTGGCAATAAGTTGACCAGGCAACTGGTTACTCCATCCCCTTGGAAGTTCATCCCCAATCAAACGATGAATGAATATCTGTGTTTGTGCCGTATAGGAACGGGGACCTCGCACTCCAAGCGACACATCGGTCAGGAAAGCATATCTCTTCTTGGCGTTATACGAGTAGAGCGAATGCATACCGACCAAGGCACCAGCATAAGAGTAGTCGTAGGGCTGGTAGTCTGTTCGTTGCAGATCTCTAGGGGTCATCATCATCTGGCCCATCCCCCACCCACGTATGTTGATACTGCTATCACCTGCTAAAGGAAGTACACGACCAATGAATGTACGTGGTGACTTGCGTTGCAGGTAAAACAAATCGAAACGAAATCCATTCGTGTATGCTTCATCCGTACCTTTGCCTCGCACATTAAAGAGGTCATTATCCCAATAAGCACGCATCAGGTAAGAAGGCTTTTCCTGTGCCGCCAACGGCTGAAACTTCACAGCCGTCAGAAGAAAAGTCGTGACCAATAAGATAGGCGTTTTCATTCGGTCGGATTCGACAAAAAAATACTTTCTCATGGTAGAAGCGTTTCCAATCCTTCATTTTTACAAACAGACAAATTAGTCAACGCACCGCGGCCTTACGGCCACAGCACGCGACTACCTCCCCATCTAAAATCAACCCCCGAGGGAGGCAATGCTTTACTACCTGTTGTATGAGGGAGTAACACGTTTCGACCAATTTTGGTTTTCGGTCGAAAAAATATTTTAATAAAATCTATTTTCATATCGTCTATTATTCAATTCAGAAGGACAACGCATTTATTTTAAAATGCCTTCCATCATACTCCAATGCAGGCGCAGGTAACTTAAATGCATTCAGCGCAAAAAAAACTTTCTTTAACCATTTCCTGTCAGTAGGTATCCGCGTAAAGTCAATATCCGGAGAAAGATAAAATTGACGTACACGGGCAATATCACTTCGATCAACAACAACGGAAGTGATGGCATCTACCCATTTATTTTCCCTGGCACCCCACATGCCATCCGCTCCATATCCTATAGCCACATTCAACCACACCGGGATACGCGATTCTTTCATGAATGACCTCATGTTCAAACTCAACCAATAGGTTTGCCCATTGTAATCTTTCAACAGTCTTTCAGCAAGCGTACTTCCATACAATTCAGTATACCGCTGACGAAGAATCATATCTTCAGGCCGCTGACTATAAAATCCCCACTTGATTCCAATACGCTGTTCATTCCATAATAACTGCTGACTTACAAATAACCCACTACCTAGTACATTCGCACTGAAATCTCCCCAGCTCCATCCCCACTGACTGCTAAATCCATCCAACGTCTCAATCACGCCCTGGAAAACAACCCCACTCATTCCTCCCAGTAAGAGTTGCTTTCGTCTGCTTACACCTGCCCATTGCCAGGTAGCAAAACTCAAACGGCTCTGGTGATACGCACTCCATACATGACCTACCTTATCCATCTGAAGCCATTCACTGTTATCATTAAAAAAATGAAAGGAACTTCGTGGATATCCTGCATACCAAGCCTGGTTGAGAACCACCAGGGTACCTCCTGCCAAAAGGCCGTGCCCCCAGCCTACCAGGTTAACGCGTTCCCTCTGGTTAAGAGAACTCGTTTCAATAGTATCATGCAGATTTATGCGTTGATCTTCATCCATCACATCACGCAGCGGTGGTAATTGTGCCGTCATCTGTTGTGCATGAAGCGCAAAACAGATTAAACAACTCAACATACACAGAGCCATCGTGAGATCAGGTTTCCATTCTTTCATAACATCTAATCCATATCGTACCTGATAAAACTACTTAGTACATGTTCAGGGTAATTTCCTCCTTCTTGAAGTGAAACAGAAAATGATTTTAATTAAAGA
The DNA here is from genome assembly GCA_023251155.1 of Flammeovirgaceae bacterium. Lineage (GTDB taxonomy): Bacteria > Bacteroidota > Bacteroidia > Cytophagales > Cyclobacteriaceae > ELB16-189. Next base: position 1,981 of record JAHEZH010000056.1, read on the forward strand.
ACCGTAACCATCATGAACGGCATTGATTACGCCTATTTAATAACAGCGACAATACTCACCATCGCATTTTTTCCATCATACGAGGGCGCAATCATCGTCTGCTCTATCATCTTATTTTTCTTCTTTCCCCATTTATAGCGATGCGTCATGTAAGCAATGTTAGTAGACAAAATTCCTATCGCAGCTCCCGCCAATACATCACTCGACCAGTGGCGATTGTTGAGAACACGCAATACAGCAACACTGGTAGCCGTAGAGTAAGCACCAACACTATACCATACACTTCGATGTCCATACTCTTTTGCAACAACAGTAGCGACAGCAAAGGCCTGCGCGGCATGACCCGAAGGAAAAGAAGTAGGTGCTCCCGTATCCGGACGCGGATAACCAACAATACGCTTTAAAGGATAAGTGATCGCCAACACAAGCAACTCGGATTTGACCAGCAGTACTGTTCGGTCAACAAGATTGTGTTTCGCTTTTACTCCAAGTAAGTCCAACCCATACACAGCTCCAATAGGTGCATACTGAATGTAGTCATCCACACGTGTACGAAAAGAACTTAAATGCTCATTGCGTTCCTCCCTAATTTCAAATTTATTCAATCGCTCATAATGCGTTTTCGCGGAATAATAACTGGCACCGCCAAGAACAATAGGTGCAACAATGTTTTTAGTTATATTCATTCCTGAAAACCGGCCCGCAGGTGCAGACTGTATATACAAATTTTTATCAAAGATCATTAAAGTAGAATCGGTCTTTTCCGGTAAAGCCGTCTGTGCATGAGTTATCGCAAGACGGAATAGTATCACAACAAAAAAAATATTTTTCATAATTAAAATTTAATTTAGGAAGACAACATGCGGAGACTTCCTGTAAAGAATCGTTGAGTAATTAATAATGAACATTCAGCCGTTTTTTATCGCTACTTCCAATCAGCACAATAGTGAATACATCTCGTCATGTTTCTTCTTCCCTGATCAACGAAGCTGGTGATAGACGGATGTTTTAGTTGTAATGCTTATTTTATTTGGAGCGGCCGGATTCATCAAACTTAAAACCTCCTACCACCGGTTTTCCATCGATGACAAAGGAAACAATAACATGGTCCACCGCTCCCGCCTTTGGTAAGGTGACCGTATAGCGGTTCAAATCTCTTTTGTCTTTAGTAAGTGTTGCGTTGGTATTTTGTTTATCCGTAAACACAAACTCCACTGCGGGTGCGGTAATCGTTCCCATCACTTTTCCTTGAGGCACAGTTAAATAAAAATTCAACGAGTCAATGGACTTCACCATTTCGATCTGATATCCGCCTGTGGTCCGAAGTTGACCTCCATGATAAGAATGGGTGGAATGCTTCTGCCCATAGGAACTGAGCGACAAGACACACATCATGACCAGGACACAGAAGACAAGAATTATTTTTTTCATATTTTATGCTTTAATAAATGTTTTATAAATGAGTGGCTAGTCGGGCAACCGAAAGCCATATCCTACTACCACCGTAAATCAGCGCTTTGAAATCCCATGCTGTTGATCGATGCTGTTTAACACAAAGTCTGCACGTTGGAAAACCGGAAGGCAGGGAACTTCCACTATTTTATAACTTAAACGTGTATAGGTAGCCCTTAAAATAAGGTACGTCTCCACTGCAATCTTAAAGTCCTGCTTACGCTCCTGATCATTGACATAGATATCCGCCCAGGGAGTGAGTATAAACACGGTTCGGTTATACCGATAATTATTAACAGAGCGCAACAGCATTTCTTCCTGATCAACATTCATCAGCTGTGCATAACCATACGCATCCGGAATGCCCCGATCGAAGAAATGCAATTCCTCCGTGTTCATCAAACTTATAAAGTCCCGAACCGAATGTTGTAACATAACCATGGAATAGGCTTTAGCATCTTTCCACGGTACCACATTCGAACCTTTAAATACCTGTTCTCTTATGATTTCCCGCGCAACTTCCGGCACACAACGAACTCCACGAAATTGCAATTCCTGTAAAAGAGAAGTCTTACCACTACCCGGCCCTCCCGTGATTACATAAAAGTTATTCTTAATGATCATAATTCAATCTGCTTTCAATTTTCCATTTCTCTTTAACACCTTAACAAAACCATACAGCACGGCCAGCAACAACCATATCGCCAGTAATATTTTATAACCTATAAGTGGGACATCAACTAAATTCGGATGATCGAAAATATTCTTGGCTATCAGCAGCAAACAAAGTGTGGCGGTCGTGAAAGTGGAATTGCATTCATTAACGAGGACACGCTTGATAGACCAACGGTGTTCCCTGAGCGTTTCACCAATACCAAACAAAGAAGGTACCCAACGGTTGACCCTTCTCATGTAATAGCGATATTGATCTCTGTATTTATTTTCCAGAAATACTTCTTCCGCAGCGACAATAGTTCCGTAGATAGAAGCAAAAGCAACCGTAACGAACAGGAAGAAGACAAAATTATTAGACATCATCCCCATTCCCACCACAACAAGAATACTTCCCAGGTAGTAAGGATTTCTACAATGAGAAAAAAAACCACTCACAATTAAATCATCCGCATTGACTCGTCCATATTTAAACCCGCGGTCTCTTCGCACTAGGCCAACAGTTAACAGCCGGAAAGCGTGACCAACAAAGACAACGGATAGCCCGATGACCATCGCCAGCACAGGATGTTGAAAAAGGTCCGGTGATGGAATGAATACCCACAGAAACAGTAATGGAAAAATTCCATTTCGATACCTGTAAAAAAAATTACCGATCCGCACCATCAACATATTTACTTTCATGCTATCGAAAAATTATACAGTTAAAAAACTCCTCATTACATCAGCACTAACATTTACATGGAGCACAATCAGGTAGCAATCACCTAAGACCGGTCAGAATCAATCATTATAATGACCATCAGCAGATCATTGACCGGCATGCGCAACAAGAAAGGATATGTAAATGAATGCGGAAGACAGACACACAAACGCCTCTACTCCATTCAAGCAGCGCTTAAATGAGAGCAGAAATTAGCTGCGTGTTAATACCTGGAAAGGATTATAGCTTGGGAGGCTGCCAGACTGAATAAACAATAGAAGGCAGCGAAGAGTGTAAAAGAATAGGTTCCTCAATACGAACCACATTATCAATGGACGTGAACGTGTAAAACGTGGCTTCATTGACTTCGGTATGACAACAACTGCATTGACAGAACGGAGTACATACATCCTTTTCTGTCGAAGTATGTTCATGGTCTGCGGTGCTAACGGCAATACCTTTATTCTTTTCATCTATGCATGTCAGCCCATCCGAACATGGATAGAACACCATGAAGCAGATGAGAATAAAAAAAACATGACAGACAATTTTCATCATGCGCAAAGGTAAAATCAAATCAAGTGCAACTGAGTATCAACAAAGAAATTTATTTCTTCACCTCTAATCGGTTTTTAATACAGACAGTGCGATGATAACAATATGTTAATACGAATTAAAGAATATAATACTTATCTGGCGCTGGCTTCTGCGGTATTTCCTTGTCACCAATCATCTGCCGGATATTAATTTCAATGGTCTGCGCCAAATCCGTAACCGGTGTATCCATCGGCTTGTTTTCAAATGGATCTTGCATCAGAATAGAAGTTTTTTCGATAGCAATAAAGACCACTGGTATAACGATCGTCAGAACAATTTCAACAACCGGAAAATCATCGGGCAATCCAAAAGGCAGCATCGTAGCAAACACATAAATAATAGTATGAATCAACATACTGTGCGCTTTCGGAAATACCGTATTCTTTATCCGTTCACACTTGCCCATCGAATCACACAACTTAACCAATGTTGTATCCAGCTGCACCTGCTGAAACTCATTGATCATTTTCGTATCGAATGCTGTTCGCAAATCATTGGCGTGTTCTACCAACAATGCGTTCGGAAGGTTTTTAGCTTCACTAAGTCCATGCACATCCACATACGATTTAACCCGCTCACTTAACGGTAGCTTTCTCAGCGATTCGCCCAGCGCATAGCACCATACAATTTGCCGCACAGCCATCCGTTCGATGAGGTGTTGGTGATCTACATGATGCTTTTTGAAAAACAATAGCGATTGCCGCACCAGCGAACGGGAATCATTGACAATAGCACCCCACACCGTACGCGCTTCCCACCAGCGGTCATACGATTGATTGGTTCGGAATCCAAGTAACAACGCTACTGCCGTCCCAAATACGGAGGTTACTCCTACGGGTATAACAATGGAATTAAATACACCATACCCATCAAAATACCCAATCACCGTAGCGTAAATGGTAATCAGCAGAATGTCATATTTAATGAGTGAAAAAAAATCAGCGATGGAGATTCGTTTATTTAAAAGCATAATGAGTTATTAAAGGAGTTAAACTTCAGCGATAGTCAGATATAAAAGATAACATAACACGCTGGATTATTTTAGATTTTGTACGGCTTTGTTTTTTTCTCTTACTTCGCAACGTGAAAGTGCACTACCATTTACTGGCATTCTATCTCACCACACTGGTCTTCTTTCCGTGTAGTGATACAAACTCCTGGACAACGTCCGGTGATGTGTCATTTGCCGTAAGTACACAGACGCATTCACATGACGAAGGTAAAGATGTATGTAGCCCACTCTGTCGTTGTACTTGCTGTGCAGCATCGATTCAATTACCAACATCTCTGGACAACACTACTGAAATGGATTCGCACAATACAAAATGCAGTACCCCCTACTCCATTTCTTATATCGTCAGCAGTGCGTGGACAATCTGGCAACCGCCCAAAATTGCTTAGTTGATTTTCCTGATTCAGTTTCCTCTGAATCAAATTACAATGATCGTAACAAATTTAGTACAGTATTTCACTGCGCAATAAGGTAGCGCATAAAAAATACAATTCAGATTTAACATTTCGCATCTTATAAAAAGGAGGTGATAAAAATCTGAATTGCGAATCACTGTGTTCATTAACGTCAGCGAACAACTGACTTCGTTCGCATCAATTTCAATGCTACTTACTTTTAAAAAGCAAATCATTTATCCTTCACATGTATGACCAAAAAGAAAACACCCTTTCTTAAAAAGTTTCGTGCAGTACACCGGCTCCTGCTCTCTATCGGATTAGCACTTATCGTATTTGCTATTTTAGTAGTAGCTAAACTTGAATTCGTATTAGCAGTGATTCTTGCGTGGAACAGCTTTACCCTGTTTATGGTCATCATCAGCTGGATCACCTTTTTTTCTACTTCCTCCCGCCAGCTCGCCATTAGCGCCAATGTACAGGATGAAAGCCGATATGTCATATTTATCATCGTCATCATCTCAGTAGCAATTATGCTCTTTGGAACTTTTGCACTTATCCAAAACACCGAAGACGGTTTAATGGGAAGAGGCCTGCACATCGCCACCACATTAACAAGTGTGTTTCTTTCCTGGTGCTTACTCCATACGATGTACACATTACGATATGCACACTTATACTATTCGGAAAGCATGGACAATCCAACTTCCCATCCATGTGGCCTCGCGTTCCCAAAAAATACAAACCCCGATTATCTTGATTTTGCCTACTTCGCTTTTGTCATTGGAATGACGTTCCAGGTATCCGATGTTCAAATCACTTCTTCCGAAATTCGAAGGTTTGCATTACTTCATGGACTAATCTCATTTGTATTCAATACTATCATCGTTGCACTCACCATTAATATCATTGCTGGAATAATTAAATAATCAATAGACCTTATAGGAATAGTAATGCGATCATTTGATTTACATAAGTTAAGCGCCTTTCATTCCAATGAGGCAACTTGTTACAGCTTTGTTGCAACTATACTTTTTATTGTTCTAAATCATAAAAAAACTTACCTTCAAATAACCGGGACAAGGAGTATTTCGTTGAACACATTGTTTACCTATTTGTTTTTACCGTATTTCGCATTGTGAAAGTCAAACATCTCTTTTTAGCATTCTATTTAATCGCAGTGGTATTCTACCCGTGCGATGATGTAAGTGCTTGCGCGAAAGTAGATGTCAATACCAACATTGTGAGTGCCGATGCACATCAACATCCGGAAAGCAAAGACTTATGCAGCCCGCTCTGCATCTGTAGCTGCTGTGCAGCTTCCATTCAGCTGACCACCGTTTTTGTGAACATCCCTGAAATCGCCTCACACAACACACGGTTCCTCACTCCTTACTCCATTATTCGCGTTGTGAGCAACGCACAATCCATCTGGCAACCGCCAAAGATTGCCTAATTCTTTTCTTTGATTCAGTCATCACTGAATCCATTTCATTGTTCTGTAAAAAAATTAGTGACGTATTGTTCTGCACAAAACGATGTGCAAAATAATTACAGCTCCAAACTCCATTCAGTTTAACATTCGGTTGCTGTAAAAGGAGTCGGACTGAATTCATTCATAGCAATACGTTGAACTTAATAAGGCACACAGGTATGGCCCTTGATGATAGTTATTCATCGCCTATCCGTGCCAGTTCAGCAGTATGAAAAATATTAGAACTCGAAATATACATCCGAAGTCAAAACTAAAATTAAAAGGAAAAGATCAAGGCAAATCAGGACACAAAGCAAACATCATCTTCTTAATGGTGATCATCCTTGTCATCCTGGTGGCGATCATTTCCAATGTATTGTCTAAAATGAACATCAACCATTAATCATGCTCGATAAAATAATTCATTTCTCTATCCACAATAAGTTAATAATCGGACTCTTCACAGTAGGTCTTATTATTTGGGGTGGATACTCCGTGATGGAACTGCCGGTAGATGCGGTACCGGACATTACCAACAATCAGGTTCAGGTAATCACACAAAGCCCTTCACTTGCCGGACAGGAAGTAGAACGGCTCATTACTTTTCCGGTAGAACAAACCATGGCCACCATCCCGGAGCTATTGGAAATCCGCTCCATGTCACGGTTCGGTCTTTCTGTAGTTACGATCGTCTTCCATGATGACACCGATATTTACTGGGCACGCCAGCAGGTGAATGAAAAACTCAGTGAAGCAAAAAATAACATTCCTCCAGGAATTGGAACTCCCGAAATTTCACCCATCTCAACAGGACTCGGTGAAATTTATCAATATGTAGTAGCAGCCAAACCCGGCTTTGAAAAAAAATACGGTCCTACCGAACTGCGTACCGTTCAGGACTGGATCGTACGCAGACAACTGCTCGGCACTCCAGGCATAGCAGAAGTAAACAGCTTTGGTGGTCTGTTAAAGCAATATGAAATAGCGCTCGATCCGGACAAACTGCGCAGCTACAACTTAAGTATCAGCGATGTATTCACCGCACTTGAAAAAAATAATCAGAACACCGGTGGCGCCTACATCGATAAAAAACCGAATGCCTACTTCATCCGAAGTGAAGGGTTAATATCCAACGTAGAGGATATAGGTAAGATTGTCGTGAAACGTACTCCGCAGGGCATCCCTGTTTTAATTAAGAATATCGCTACCGTACAAATAGGAAACTCCATACGATACGGTGCATTGACACGTACTACTAAACAATCATCAGGTGAAGCAGTAGGTGGAATTGTATTGATGCTCAAAGGAGAAAATTCCAATAACGTAGTCACCAGCGTAAAAGCAAAAATGGATCAGATCCGCAAAACACTTCCTGAAGGAGTGATGGTCGAATCCTTTTTAGACCGAAGTGCCTTCGTAGGTCGTGCTATTCATACGGTAGAGAAAAACCTCATCGAAGGAGCACTCATTGTCATCTTCGTGCTGGTCCTCTTCCTCGGCAATTTCCGTGCAGGACTCATCGTAGCTTCGGTAATACCATTAGCCATGCTCTTCGCCATCTCACTAATGAATTTGTTTGGCGTCAGCGGAAACCTGATGAGCCTCGGGGCTATCGACTTTGGTCTCATCGTAGATGGTGCCGTAATCATTGTCGAAGCCACACTCCATCATCTGGGCATGCGTAACATCACACAACGCTTAACACAATCTGAGATGGATGCAGAGGTATATGAGTCGGCTTCTAAAATTCGTACCTCAGCAGCATTCGGTGAAATCATCATCCTGATCGTGTATCTCCCTCTACTTGCACTGTCAGGTATTGAAGGAAAAATGTTCAAGCCCATGGCGCAGACCGTCTCCTTTGCCATACTCGGTGCTTTCATCTTATCACTAACCTATGTTCCCATGATCTCCGCTTTATTCCTCAGCAAGAATGTCATTCACAAGAAAACATTCGCTGACAAAATGATGGACTTCTTCCAGCGCATGTACACGCCACTCATCGAAGGTGCCTTACGCAGAAGATGGCTGGTGTTGATTTCAGCGATAAGCATGCTCGTCATCAGCATCTTTATTTTCTCCCGTCTCGGTGGTGAATTTATCCCTACACTCGAAGAAGGTGACTTTGCCGTAGAGACTCGTTTGCTCACCGGTAGTTCATTATCGCAAACCATTGACAAAGTAGATCAGGCATCGAAAATCCTAATCAACCGCTATCCGGAAGTCAAAGAAGTAGTAGGAAAAATCGGTGCAGCAGAAATTCCAACTGACCCAATGCCGATGGAATCCTGTGACCTGACCATTATTCTCAAAGACAAAGAAGAATGGCCAACACCCTATTCAAGAGAAGAATTACAGAATAGCATGGCCGAAACACTCGAAGCAATACCGGGTGTCACCTTCGGCTTCTCTCAACCAATACAACTTCGTTTCAATGAACTGATTTCCGGAGTACGACAGGATGTAGGTATAAAAATATTCGGAGACAATCTGGATGAGCTGACCGTCCTCTCAGAGAAGATTGGAAAAATTGTTTCCAAAGTGGAAGGTGCCAAAGACCTCTACCTGGAGAAAGTTACAGGACTTCCACAGATCGTCATCTCCATTGACCGTGATCAGGTTGCTAAATATGGACTAGACATCAACGCAGTGAACGAAGCCATCAACGCAGGCTTCGCTGGACAATCTGCAGGCTTAGTATATGAAGGAGAAAAAAGATTTGACCTGGTCGTACGCCTGTCCAAAGAAAACAGACAGGGTATCGATAATGTAAAAACGTTATACGTCACTTCGGTCGATGGAAATCAGATACCACTACAGAACCTGGCTAAGATCGAATTCAGACAAGGCCCTAACCAGATTCAACGTGAAGATGCCAAACGCAGAATCATCGTTGGCTTTAACGTCAGAGGAAGAGACATCGCCAGTGTCGTAACAGAAATTGAAGACAGAATCAACAAAGAGATAAAACTACCTACCGGGTACTTCATCACCTATGGCGGCCAGTTTGAAAATCTGAAAGAAGCACAGAAAAGATTATCCGTAGCAGTGCCCATCGCACTTGCACTCATACTCGTATTGCTCTACTTCTCCTTTGGATCTATGCGTCAGTCCTTCCTGATCTTTACTGCCATACCAATGGCAGCCATCGGTGGTGTGTTTGCATTATTGTTCCGGGGAATGCCTTTCAGTATTTCCGCAGGCGTAGGTTTCATCGCACTCTTCGGTGTAGCCGTACTTAACGGAATCGTATTGATTGCTGAATTCAACCGCCTGAAAAAAGATGGACTCACCGACCTGAGAGAAATTATACTACAAGGAACGGCCATCCGCTTACGTCCGGTACTAATGACCGCCTCCGTGGCATCAATGGGATTTCTTCCTATGGCCATCTCCTCTTCAGCCGGAGCAGAAGTACAAAAGCCATTGGCAACAGTAGTAATCGGTGGACTCATAACTTCAACCGTGTTGACACTACTCGTGCTTCCCGTACTCTATACCTTCTTTGAAAAAATGAAAGTGAAGACCGGAGCCACCGTAGCAACTCCGCTTCTCATTGGTGCAATGTTGTTAGCAGGTATAAACAACACACAGGCTCAGACTACTCCGTTAACATTGGAGAAAGCAACCGAGATGGCACTTCAGAATAACTATGCCATCAAATCAGCGGGCCTGGAAATTCAGTATAATCAAAAGATTAAACGAACCTCTACTGAAATACCCAAAACAAATATTGTATACATGGGTGGGCAGTACAACAGTTATTACAATGACAACAATATCACTGTCTCGCAGAACATCCCCTTTCCTACCTTGTTTACTGCGCAAAGTGCGCTGGGAAAATCAATGGTACGCGGCAGTGAACTCAAGAAGGCTGCCAACGAGAATGAACTGGTGTATCAGGTACGACAAGTGTACTACCAGTTGACCTACCAGTATGCCTGGAGAGAATTGCTTCTTCAGCAAGACAGCATCTATGAAGGGTTCTTTCGTTCAGCTTCCATTCGCTATAAAACAGGTGAAAGCAATCTGCTCGAAAAAGCAACCGTAGAAACGCAACGCAATGAAGTGAAGAACCAACTTCAATTGAATCAGGCCGATATTCAGATCTATCTCAACCAGCTACGAACACTGGTAAATAGCCCTGAACAAATTGACGTAGATCAGCATCAGATTTCCAAACGTGACTTTACTGTGCTCAGTGATGATCCATTAATAGCGGAAAATCCAATGCTCCAATATCTGCAACAACAAAGTCAGACTGCTGCATTAGAAAAGAAAGTGGCCGTAGCACGGGTATTACCCGATTTGCTGGTGGGATATTTTAATCAGTCGCTCATCGGTATTCCCCTGCGAAATAACGAGCTGGCCACAACCAGCAACCGCTTCACCGGCTTTCAGGCAGGCATAAGTATTCCACTATGGCTGGGGCCACACAATGCACGCATTCAGGCAGCTAAAATCAACACCGAAATCTCGAAGAGCAATTACTCACTCTACGAGATGAACCTCAAAGGACAATATGTACAAGCCGCTCAGGAATACCTTAAAAATAAAAGCAGCCTGAACTACTACGAGACTTCGGCACTTCCCAACGCAGACCTGATACTCAAACAGGTGCAAACCGGATTTAGCAAAGGTGAGATCAACTACACCGAGTACCTCATCGGATTGCAACGAGCATTGAGTATCAAAGAAAGCTATCTGCGTTCACTCAACCAGTACAACCAAAGTATATTAACTATTGAATTCCTTATCGGTAAAAAATAAAAGCGCATTAACACAGAGCATCATGAAAATTTCATATAAACTATTCGCTATCCTGTTTTCAACTACCCTCATTATATCCTCATGTGGTAATAAGAAAACTGCGGACGAGAAAGAACCTGAAGGCGGAACAGCAAATGCCGATAGCACAAACACAACGGTAAATGAAGTGGTCTTCACAAAGGTGCAATACCAGACAGCAGCCATCAAAATGGAAAAAGTCCAACGTGCTCCTATCAGTGGCATGATCAAAGTAAATGGAGTACTGGACGTGCCACCAGAAAGTATGGCACTGGTATCAGCACCCATGGGCGGATTTCTCAAATCAACAAACCTGCTTCAGGGTAGCTTTGTAAAGAAAGGACAAGTCGTTGCCGAGATGCAGGATCAAAGCTACATCCAGCTGCAACAGGATTACCTGGACAGCAAAAGTCAAATGGAGTTCCTGCAAACGGAATATGAACGCCAGCAGGAACTGGCCAGGGAAAATGTGAACGCTCAAAAAACATTGCAGCAATCCAAATCTGATTTTCAAAGCATCTCTGCAAAAGTAAATGGACTGAAAAAGAAACTGGAGCTGATCAATATCCCATTCGCTTCCCTGGATAAAGGAGACATACAAGGTACTATCAAACTCTACGCTCCCATCAGCGGCTATGTAACCAAAATCATGGTCAGCATCGGAGCATTCGTTAACCCAAGCGATAAAATGTTTGAGATCGTAGATACCAAGCACCTTCATGCCGAACTATCCGTCTTCGAACAAGATGTTCCCAAGTTGAAAGTAGGTCAGAAAATACGCGTCACCTTAGGTAATGAATCCACTGAACGTATCGGGATCATTCACCTGATCGGAAGAGAAATCAGTGCCGACCGTACCGTACGCGTACACGGGCACTTTGAAAAAGAAGACAGCGACCTGCTGCCAGGTACATTTTTAAAAGCAACTATCGAGACAGGTACATCAGAAACACCTGCCTTACCCGATCAGGCCATCGTCAGCTATGAAGGAAAAAAATACATCATGGTCGCCACTTCACCTGTAACGAATGTTAATGAATACACTTTCAAAATGGTGGAAGTGGAAACAGGAGAAAGTGAAGGCGGATATACCGCAGTCATACTTCCCAAAGAGTTCGATGAGGCAAGCAACATCGTCTATCAGGGAGCCTATGATATCCTTTCCAAGATGAAGAACAGTGAAGAGGAAGAATAAAACCATTGAATAGCAAACCATGGTCGAACTGGAAAAAAGCAAAAGACATGACTTTGAAGAAAAATTCAATTTCATTCTATACAAGCAATTTGGGGTAGATAAAAATTTCATCTTCCCGATGACACGTTTCAAAGAAGATCTTGGTGCGGACTCACTGGATATGGCAGAACTGACCATCGAATTTGAAAAAGAATTTGAAGTAGTCATTACCGATTATCAGGCGGACCAGATCGCAACCGTGGAAGATGCTATGCAATGCCTGAAGAACGTACTGAAGAAAAAACCCAATTCATCGTACGGCTCAGTCATCTAAGTGTAGCAACATGAATATAGTAGTAAAAACGCAAAGAGGTTAAAAAGAAAATGGGTGCAGCTCTGTGGCGTCACAGGTTTAGTAGGAAAAAAAAAGTGACGAGGGGAGCACAGAGCGCGCACCCATACTTTAAAATTAAGTGAGGAAAAATGAACATACAAAACATACAAAATGAGTTGTGGATCGTAGTAAAAATCGCACTGGCTTTTTTAGCCGGAGGGTTCATTGGCTTTGACCGCGAACGACACGGCCTGGACGCAGGCATGCGTACCTATGCCGCAGTATGTCTTGGAGCAACGCTCTTCACTACGTTAGGCGAACACCTCACCGATACCACATCGATCTCCAGGGTCATTTCAAACATCATTGTCGGCATCGGATTCCTGGGTGCTGGCATCATCTATAAAGATCATGAAGCCACGTCCTCAAAAGGACTTACCAGCGCTGCAACCGTCTGGTGTACCGCTGCCGTAGGCGTGGCCATAGGACTCGATAAATTTATCATCGCGACAGCTTCTGCATTGGCACTGTACTTCCTGCTCTCCCTGCATCATCAAAAGTGGTACACGCGATGGAAAGCGAAAATGAAAATCAAAAATCAAATTCAGATAAATGAGAAATAGACCATGAGCAGCCCCGGATACCTTTTATCTACATTCAACTAACTCAACGGATGGACAGCTATATCACAGCTACCATTCTGCTTGCCATCGTGCATGCACTGATTCCCAACCACTGGTTGCCATTGGTAGCGATTGCCAAAACCGAAAAGTGGTCGAGAAAAGAACTGCTCATCGTTACCTTCATCGCCTCCCTGGCACACGTGACAGGAACCGTCTTGCTTGGACTCATCTTAGGATGGATCGGTACAACACTCGCACAGACCTATACCGATTACCTGCCCATCATCGCACCCATCTTACTGATCGTGTTTGGATTGATTTACTTCTCTGTTAATTTCAGACATCAGCATACATCTGCCTCTGCGGAAAAGCCAGTTAAATCCAAAGGACGATGGATCATATTCTTCGTATTGATCATGTTTATCTCTCCGTGCCTGGAAGTGGAATCACTTTTTCTGGCAGCAGGTGCGCGCGGACTCGATAACATCTTGAGGCTGGGTGCCATCTACGCACAGGTGAGCATCACCGGAATAGTTACACTCGTACTACTCGCCTTTGCAGGCGTACGAATGATCCACACTGAATTCATCGAACACTATGAAAAACGAATTACAGGTATCGTACTCATCGCAGTAGGTATCATCACTTTTTTCTTTCACTAATAAATAAAACACCAGCAATATGAATACCAATGACCAGCAAAAGAAAAACGATAAGAGCCAGCCTCAGACTGGAAAAGAAATGGAACAGGTAAAAAAACCAGCCCACCAACATAAAGAAGGTGAAAAGCATGACCACAGCGATGAGGAAGAAGACGGCCACGATCATGATGGAAATGCAGACGCTACAGACTCCAAACCTCAGTGGAGACAACATCTGGATCTAATCGGAGCACTGGCAATACTTACTGTATTACTCACCTTGGAATTCGGATTTAAATATACATTCCCTAATCTCATCGCGCTTGCCATCAATGCCGTTGCTTACCTGCTCGCAGGGCGGACTGTATTGTATATGGCCTTCCGGAAAATAAAGCGGGCCGACATCTTCAATGAGTTTGTGTTAATGAGCGTAGCCACGCTGGGCGCATTCTATATCGGAGAATATACCGAAGGCGTTGCCGTCATGGTATTCTATGCGGTAGGCGAATGGTTTCAGGACTCCGCCATCCAACGCGCCAAACAAAGTATCAAGGCACTACTGGATATCCGCCCCGATCAGGTATCAGTCGTCCGTGATGGAAAAGTTCAGGTCATCAAACCTTCCGAAATACAATTAGGTGAAACCATCCAGATCAAGCCCGGAGAAAAAGTAGCACTGGATGGCGAACTGCTTTCAGAAAATTCTTCCTTCAATACCGCAGCACTCACCGGGGAAAGCAGACCCGATACCAAGTACAAAGGTGAACCCGTCCTTGCCGGGATGATCAACCTGAACACCGTATCCGAAGTGAAGGTCACCGCACTGTTCAAAGACAGCAAGCTCAGCAAGATTCTTGAAATGGTGCAGGACGCCACCTCGCGTAAATCACAGACACAACTGTTTATCTCCCGCTTTGCAAAAGTCTATACACCGATCGTATTCTTCCTCGCATTGGCACTCGTAGTAGGCCCGTACTTCTTTGTTGACAAATATGTATTCAATGAATGGCTCTATCGTGGATTAGTCTTCCTGGTGATTAGTTGTCCTTGCGCATTGGTGGTTTCCATTCCGTTGGGATACTTCGGAGGTATTGGCCTGGCATCACGTAATGGCATTCTGTTCAAAGGTGGAAACTTCCTGGACGTCATGACCAAGATCAACGCCATCGTCATGGACAAGACAGGTACACTCACCAAGGGTGTATTTAAAGTTCAGCAGGTAGTCACCTCGGATTTCGATGAAAAAGAATTAGTGCGAATCACAGCAGCACTTGAAAAAAATTCCACCCACCCCATCGGCAAAGCCGTAGTGGACCATGCCGGTGAAGCACTCGGAAATACCACAGCAACCAACGTAGAAGAAGTACCGGGCCACGGATTGAAAGGTACCGTGGAAGGAAAAGAAGTACTCGCTGGAAATCTCAAATTGCTCAAACGATTCGCTATCTCCTTCCCTGCCGAAATAGAGAAAGTAGTGGACACCATCGTCACCGTAGCCGTCTCCGGAAAATACGCAGGATATATCACCATCGCGGACGAAATCAAAGAAGACTCCGTGCAGGCCATCAAAGACATGCATGCACTGAAAATAAAAACCGTCATGCTATCCGGTGACAAGCAGGCAGTAGTCGACCAGGTAGCCAAACAGATCAACATAGACCAGGCCTTCGGTGACCTTCTCCCGGAAGGAAAAGTAGAAAAGGTACAGGCCTTGAAAAAGGAAGGACTACACATTGCCTTCGTGGGTGACGGTGTCAACGATGCTCCCGTAGTAGCATTGGCAGATGCGGGTATCGCCATGGGTGGACTCGGTAGCGATGCCACCATCGAGACAGCAGACGTAGTCATCCAGAATGACCAGCCTTCTAAAATTGTCGCAGCCATCCGCATCGGAAAAATAACTCGCAACATCGTATGGCAGAACATCATCCTGGCCATGGCAGTAAAGGCGGTTGTACTGGTGCTGGGTGCCGGTGGAGTAGCCAACTTATGGGAAGCCGTTATTGCCGATGTAGGCGTAGCATTGCTCGCCATCGTCAACGCTGTACGCATACAAAAAATGAACGTAGATAAAGATTAAAGTAATAGTGGAAGATGAGCTTATGAGCGAGAGGATAAGATGTTGAAAACGAATAAACTAAGATTCGACACCTATAAAATCGGATTACTTATTGTCGTCATAGTATTAGCTGTCGTCAGTGACGGTTTTTCGCAACTCACTTACGTGTACGACAACAGTATTCCGGTCAACGAAAACAATACTCTTCTGTCCATGCCCTGGACGGGCGGCATCAACGGTGCGCAGTTCAACACCATCGACCTCAACAACGATGGACAGGATGACCTCGTACTCTTTGACCGCATGGCCAACCAGGTGCTTACTTTCTTGAGCAAAGAAAAACAATACGTGTATGCGCCCGAATACGAAGCCTACTTTCCTCCCACCATCTCCAACTGGATATTACTTAACGACTACAACAACGATGGAAAGAAAGACATCTTCACGGGTGACCCATCGGGAATGAAAGTCTTTCAGAACGTATCGACTGCCGGACAACCTTTCCAATGGAGACGATACCTCTTCACGAATCGTATCGATATCGCATTGACGATGGGATTCACACAGAAGGTCAATATTCAGATGCAGTACGATGACCTTCCCCACTTGCTCGACTTTGATAAAGATGGTGACCTGGACATCTTCAAAATTGCCTTCACCGGTAATGGCACTGTAGAGTACCACAAAAATTTCAGCATGGAACGCTACGGCACAGCTGACTCACTTGACTTTGTACGTCAGACACAAACATGGGGAAAGGTGATGCAATGCCTCTGTGATGACTTTGCTTTCAACGGAAAGGAATGTTTTACCAACGCAGGACGCACCGAACATACTGGAGGCAAAGCACTACTCGTTATCGATCTGGACAACGACAACGATCATGACCTGCTACTATCTGAATCCAGCTGTAACAACATCTACCGCCTCACCAACGAAGGTACCGACAGCAACCCGGTCATCAACACCATGTCACTCTATCCGGAATCACCGACAGACATGAACGTCTTCCCGGCAGCCTTCTTCGAAGACGTAGACTTCGATGGCACAAAGGACCTCATCGTCACTCCAAACGTCTACCGCAAAGACCTGCTTGATATGGATCTCAAGGCATCAACGTGGCTGTATAAGAATACGGGCTCCAACGCGCTGCCACAGTTCAACTTTATCAAAAAAGACTTCCTCCAGGAACAGATGCTGGACGTAGGCGACAATGCGGTACCCTCGTTTGCCGATGAAGACAACGATGGCGACCTGGATTTGTTCATCGGTTATAATTCGGATGCATCCACCTATGGATCAATTGCCTTGTATCGCAATCAAGGGACGCCCACCGACCCGCAATTTGAATTCATCACCAGCGATTACATGGCTATCAAGAGCCTTCAGCTTCACAACGTCAAGCCACAGCTGGTAGACCTCAACTCCGATGGCAAGCCAGACCTCGCACTCACCGCCACCGATCGTACGGAGAAGACCCAGCTTTTCTATTTTCACAACACAGGCACATCGTCAATGCAATTCGACCTGTCTGATCTGCGCATCATTCCTATTACCATAGGCGACCGCGAAAACTACCACTTCACCGACATCAACAATGATGGCAAACCCGATCTGCTCATTGGACGATTTTTTGGTACGCTGGAATACTGGCGCAACTATGGAACACCGACATCGCCCTTTTACACATTGGAAAATCCTGCTTACCTCAACATCAGCAACAGCCCTGAAAGGCTCGGCATGACCTGCTTTGCTGGAGACCTCGATGGTGACTACAAACCCGACCTCATCATCGCAGATGCCTTTGGAAAAATAAGTGTCATCAACAACTTCCGCGAAGTCACTGACTACACACAGGAAAACACCAACATCGTATTTAATCCGCTCACCGAAGACTACCATCCCATCGCGCTGGGGAAAGCATGGCCTACTGCTGCAAACCTTTTTGACACCAAACGTTCTGCTATTTTCATCGGCACCATCCGTGGTGGAATTGAAATACTACGCAACGAAGAAAAAGCACCGCAGTTCGATGAGCTTTCCCTCTCCCTCTATCCCAACCCGGTCAGAAGTGAATCCATCGTGTACGTAGAAACCAACATGCCCTTGTCACTTCAGGTATATACACTATTGGGGCAACCGATCACCGCCAAACAAATTATCGCCAATGAATTGAATACCCTGCACTTCGAACATCTTGCCTCCGGGCTTTACATCTTCAAATTTTCAAGTGGCAACAAGGCCATATACCGCAGAGTAATCTTTGAATAAGTGTAAACAACAATAAGACATGAGCGTGAATAAAAACCAATCGTTGGTGTTAACAGCTCTTTTGTTTTTAGCTCATATAACAAAGAGTTCAGCACAAATTGCCGCAGGATTTTATGCGGGTAGTGGTGATACTAAAGCGGCTATAGGGTATGACTTTTCTCCTAAAGTGTGGGCCGATATTCGCATGTATGGCGGAGTATCCTTAAAGAAATTCACTCCCGAACTCACTATCAATTATAATTTTGTCAGAAGGGAAACCCATGACATCTACCTGGGAGCTAGCCTGTCGGTCAACGGCAAAAACAATCTTACCATCCCCATTGGATTCCGTGTTAAGCCACTTGAAAAAATGAGAGAGTTTCAACTTATCGTTGAAGCCGAACCCTTATATAACTTCCATGCCGAAGATATACAGTTCGTGAGTTTCATCGGAATCCGTTACCTCTTCTCGAAATGAAAAAAGTAGTGGAAGTACTTTCTCTTTTAAATGCAGAAGACCTATCTTAAAGTGATAAGGGTCATGTCTGAGATTACAACAGTAGATAAATTCAGGAGAGAAGCCAGGAGAAATACCATAAGACACCACGTACCAGCAGTCAATAAACACTCACTGCAACAGCAATGAAAAAAACAGTCCTCTTTATCCTTGCTTTCTTTTGTATCACATTCAGCTTTGCACAAACACGGTTAGAAGGAATCGTAACCGATGCATCTAATCAATCGCCTATACCTTACGTGAGTATAAGTACAGCCGATGGCAAAGCAGGGTCCGTGTCCAACAGTGATGGTCACTTCCTGATTGCTGTTAATACCTTTCCGGTAACACTGGTATTCAGTCATGTCAACTTTGGAAAAACAGAAGTCACATTTTCCAATGCTAGTCAGGGCAATGTCACCCTGAAACCATTGAGCATTGAACTGCCTGAAGTAAATATCAATGCATCCGATCCTGTGCTGATCGTTAGCAAAGTATATGATAAGTTGACGAAGTCAAACTCCAAAGTCATAGCCAATGGGTTTTATCGTCAATGGACAAGAAACGATGATATCTATTCCGAATTCATCGAGTCCTTCTACACCACACGAATCGGTGCAACGGGAGTAGAACAAGCAATGATCACTCAGGGTCGCTACGCAAGGAAATTAAAGGGAGAAGGATGATAACGAATAACAATTTTTCCGCATTCACCAATACATTTCCTCTGGCAATGACAGCGCAGCGTTCCTTCCTTTCTCCGATATGTGCAGACGCAAAGAACTATTTTACCTTAACACTAAGTGAACGAATAAAGGACACTAGCGGAAAAGTTATTTATGTGATCACGTTTTCACCATTAGCTACCAATACACTGCCGGGATTCAGCGGAAAATTATTTATCAATGAAGACGATGACTTGATCCGTTTCAAAGGAACCATCAGCGATGCACGATTCAATCCAATCGAAACCATCACCGATAAAGTAACGAATGTCAAATTGGAAATAGATGCCTTCTGTGACAATGAAGTAGCTAACGTCCTTCTGCTGGAGAATTTAAAAGCAGACTTAACTTATACGTACAAGTATGATGGTAAAAACACCCGACAAGTACATAGCAGCTCCTTCTACTTCGTCTATGATTACGACACCTCCAAAATCAATCGCGAATTGCCAGTTGATAAAAATGCCAACGACTACCAGGCCATTCACAACGGTCAGTACGATGAAAGCTTCTGGGAGAAGAAACAGGTACTCTCACAAACCCCGGTGGAAAAAGAAATCATCAAACAGTTTCGCAAGTCCAATGAATTCAAAAAGGTGTTTTTAAAATAACACTAAAAGTAACTGGAGATACCTAACTGAATGATGGCCGTTCGGGAAGATGGATTGTTAATGATGTCACGACTCCACTCCCTGCGGTAGTTGACACGAATCACAGTCTGTGGTGTAGGCCGGAAACTGACAGCCGGAACAACAGCATAAAAACAATCACCAATCGTAGTACCCGTCTCTTCGAACTTCCCCACGTTCCAGTCTCCGTATTCAATTCGACATGCCGCATTCAACACCGACCGGCTGAATCCAAAGATCGTCCCACTCTTCACAGGCTGCACCACATCAATGAAGCCTCCATACTGACGATGACCATATTGAGGTCCATACGACAGCGGAACATTCACATGCACCCACGCCCACTCTCCGATGATGCGCGTCTTCCATACGGGAATAGTCGTATTAAAGTCAACCGCCACCACATCCACTCTACGCTTTTCATCCAGCACCAATCCATCGTCCTGGAATTTGTTATACACTCCTCCCATATACGATATACCCACTTCCCCAATTGACTTCTTTTGCAATGCCACTTTCCCGGTCACCAGCGGCTGGCCATTGCTGCTCTCCATAAAGCGCTCCGGTGAATTCTTGGCCGCAGGAAGATACGTTCGGTTGCGTGTATTGGTAATGATGCTTTCATCAAAGCCATTCGTCAGATACAACTCATAACCAAATGCCCAGCTGCTCGAATACTTCTTTCCAAACAAACCAAAGCCTACATTACTCCACGTAGCTGGCAACATCTGAGTCATCGCCACCGGGCGCTCCACGAACTCCCACTTGGGACCATCATGGTTCTGATTGAAAGCACCAATGGGATTCATCACAATACCACCACGAAAATTAACGAGTGGATGAAACATAAAGTCCAGTGAAGCAAATTCAATACTCACCTCCTTGCCCCCATCTTCAAACTCTACCTCCGTAAGAAACTTGATCTTGCGATGAAGGGAAGAAGCAATGAACAACGTCAGCCGTGGGATGCGAAACGTATGCCCTTCCGAAATACCATCCATAGTGGAATACGTATAGTCGGATTCCACATAGCCACCCGTTGCCACAGGCACCTTTCCTACCGACAAGAACGGCCGGTTATACACCGCATCCATGTTCATCGACTTACCGAACGAAGTGTCACGGGGAATACGCCTGAACAAAGACGAATCGACCTGCGCAATACTCACGTGCATCAACCCAAGACAGCAACAGGCAACAAGGATATATTTCATCGCAGTGTGATTTTCAGATTTCCTTCTTCTACAACAGTAGCAAATGAACGAAGTGAAACAGACGCAGGCCCATTGGCTACTTCACCATCACTACCAAACTCACTTCCATGAGCCGGACATTGCAACACCTCTCCATACGGATGAAGCTCAGCACCCTGGTGTGTACACTGCATCCACATAGCACGATAAGCCGTTTCGTCTTCCCTGCTCACATAAATGGGAAATTGCAGCAACTCGTTTTCAACGACCAGGTACTTGCGAAAATGAACAGTTCCCTCCTTCTTGATTTCAAAAGAAGAGATAGGGACAACCAGTTCACTACCTTCGATCGGTGCACTCACGTACTTGGTTCCCGCACAACGCAGCAACAGTGCCGGAGTGACAAACGCACCCACACAACTCCATCCACACTTCGTGATAAAGTCTTTTCTATTCATGTTAAAGTGATTTCAAAAAGGTAATGAGCAACTCCTTGTCCGCATCACTCAACTGCTCATACGACTGACGACTGGACGCAGCCTCTCCACCATGCCATAAGATCGCCTCTTCAATACTGTGCGCACGTCCATCATGTAATAGGTAATAGCTACCACCTTGCGAATTCGGTGACAAGCCCAAGCCCCATAAAGGTGCCGTTCTCCATTCATATGTTTTTGCAGTGCCTTCCGTATAGCCATCGTCCAGCTGTGATCCCATATCATGAAGCAACAAATCACTGTAAGGATGAAACTCTTTATTGGCAAGTGCCGCTATATGGGAATTGCCTGTTCGCAAGGTTTGCTTGTGACACTTTTCACAACTAATGCCAACAAAGAGATCTTTGCCTTTAATTACTTCCTCCCGTTCAGTTGATCTTTGTATCGGTGCCTTGAGCGTCTGCAAATAGAACACTACATTATTAATCGTCTGCGTAGAAATTTCAGGATCGACTTCGAGATGTGAGTACACATCAACAGGCTCAAAGGAAGAAGTGATACCAATGTCCTGATTGTAAGCATTCGCTGTTTGCTGCAACAGGTTATACACGCTGGCCTTCTTGCCAAACCGGGTGATGTATTTGCCTTCATGACTAACTGCTCCATCAGCAACCTTCACATAAGATGGAATCGTATTCCAATTAACTATTCCCGATATACCATCACCATCAATGTCTTCGGGGTCAGCCATAGCTAGTAGATCCACATCAGATACCAGCTCCATAAATCCCAGTCCTGTATTAATCGGAGCAACAAAGCGTGATGAACTCGCACCGTCAGGTAAGCGCTCACCAGAATATCCCGGCAAGGCACGATGTTGCAATTGTGGACCACCTTGGGCTAGAAATTTGTTTCCACTAGCATCGCTTTGACCAAATCGGGTAAGTGTCGTGAACGGATGCCCCTTACCATCACCTGCATGACAACTGCCACAACTGGTCGCCACGAACACCGGCCCCAACCCCGATTGGCCAGTGAAAATTTCAGTGTTGAAAGCCGCATCACCCAGCAGAAACTGCCGGTGCTCCGCACCCGTAAGCCCACTCACCGGACCGTCCAGCAACTGATCTTCCTCCAGTGAAGCAGGCATCACTGAATCACAGGAAACAATGAAAATGATCGAAAATAAGACGCAAACGCCTATTATTAGCCCTCTCATGAGACAAAGCTAATTTATTTTTTCGATGTTTTGAATTATTATTTTAGACTTGTCTAAAATAAAGGGTTTACGAAAAAAATTAAAACCAAGACGGAAGGAGGAGTATGTTACATAACCATTCTATTTTTTTCGTTGATAGATGTACCAATTGACTAAAGCGGGATATTGAAAATCCATTCTTAGCTTATCCGGTGAAAGAAATTTAAAGGTGTAAGGCTCTTTAATAACGATCGTATCATTATAAGAATCCACAAACACTCCTCCCTTGTATAACATAGAATCAGAAAACCAATATTTGTAGTGGACTAATTCTCCACCTGCATACCGATAAATATCTAACGCACTATCGGCTTTATATTCTTCATATTGAGAAGCTGTTGCCACAGGACCCAGACTATTTTCAATCACCTCCCACTTTCCCAAGATGGCAACCTCCGGATCAGTAACAACAGGGTCTTCCTTATCTCCACAACCGCTGATAATTGTTAAACAAAATAGAATAATAAATATTTTCATACGGCTTGATTGACTTAATACATGATTTTAAACAGCTCGTTTAAAATGTATTTGAACATAGTCAAAATCAATCGCATTCTTTAATCTTACATGACGATTTTGAATATTATACTATCATCTTTACTCCTTAGATATTTACGAGTTTGATAAATAATACTTATATCATCCACAACTCTTCCATCTTCTTCAGTAGGCTAATCTCCGATGCAGGTCTCAGGGTGCTGAAGCAACTACGAAACATTAATTCCATTCATCTTCACCAGTAAATACCATGCGTACATTGGAAATATACTTATCCAACTCTTTGCCTTTTACCAGTTGAATCAACTCAACTTCCGCATTCACTTTCTTTATGGTTACTTCAATGAAGTGAATACTTAATGAGTAAAGTATGATGCGCCTCTCGTCATTTGATATAGAGTTAACAGGTATTGCTTTATCAATGATCAATCGTTCTTTTTCATTGCGTGTGAGTTGATCAAAATTCTTTATCGACATTATGGCTTGTTTACAATCAAAAAAATAAATTTAAACGATCTCCTCTCCGGGATAGTGCGTTAAAAAATAATGCTGCATCACACGGAAGAAGAATAACTGATCCTTGTAGTTCATCTTATTCAGGTAGCGTCCAATCTCCTTAGGAAGAACAGTCTGGTTGGCAATAGTATCATTGTCGAAATCAACAGTGAGTAGATAGTATGTTACCTTATCATAGGTACGTTTTGAAACATCCTTGTCCTTCTGGTTGATGTGTGCGATCGTTCCATACGATAAGTTCGTCTTTTCCGCGATGTCCTTCAGTGACTTTCCACAATGAGCTACGCGCTCACTAAGCTGATCTTGTAATTTCTTCGATATGGATGTTCGTAATCCCATCTATAAAGTCATGTATTGGCGACTGCGCGATTAAAGTTTTAAGAAACCGCAGCGGCATCAAACAAATTTTCATCCACAAAAAAGTCAAAATTGATTACATCCACTCCGCTGGCCATCTCTTCAATTTCTCGTTCGTTGATGGCTACCTGCCATCCTCCTATGGACTGAAGAAATTCATCAGCCACGGGTTCTCTTAATGGCTTCAATAATCCATAGTTGCCTTTACCCACATACGCCATGTAGTGATATCCCTGGGTAATCAGGTCAGCCAACACGTTATAGTTAAACTTGATCATGACTAAAATGAATTTAATGCCGAAGTAACTTCTACGTTCCAATTTTCATTTTTCATAACGAGTGCTATTTAACGTTCGATGTTAACCAGGATTGACTTGACACTGACTGTTGCGGAGTAAATTTTTCAACGATCGTTTTGTAGCGCGTGCGAAGCTGAGGGTCCGGATACAATTCGTCTTTAATACGGTTGCCTATATCTTCCAGCTGATTCAATAGTGTTCCCAAAAATTTCTCGTCCCGTTCTTCGACAAAAAAGCGTATTGACCAGATATCCATTTCTGCGTGGGGTTCAAAAAGCAGCATCTCATCTTGTTCCTTGATTTTTTTTTCTTCCCCATCACTCATTCCATTAATTACTTCTTTAAAGAGTTGCGCTTCTTCCTTATCGCGTCTATGTGATGCTGCAATTTCTTCCTGCGTGAAGCAATCAGGATAGAACTGATAGTGCTGAGGAATTGTATTATTTTCAATACGGTGCTTATAGGACGCATCTTCCAGGATCATCTGCACGAGTGCAGCGTCATGAGTACTTGTGGCTTCGATGTAGTCCTTATTAATGTCGATCATAACAATGCATTTAAATTTTTACGAATGAAGTGGAATTATGTATTCGGTTTTCAATTTCAAGATCAATGTGGATGAAGCGCTCAAAGTCAATTTCGAAAGTGGCTGCCAGCTTTTTCAGTTTTGCTAAAGGAGGTGTCGCCCTGTATTCCTCATAAGCCGCCACCGTAGACCTGGTAATGCCCAGCTTGTCCGCCAGTTGTTTTTGCGTCCACCCCCTGCTCCTGCGCAGGTAGCCGATGTTCTTATTAATTATCTCCATAAAATCAACGGCAAAATGATAATACGATTAGCATTACGCAAGACAAATACTAAATATTTTAGTTTTTCTTTGTTTTTATGGAAAACAGGAGCATCGTGCACATGGATCTGGACACCTTTTTCGTGTCCGTGGAGAGGAAACTGCATCCCGAACTCAGAAAAGTACCCCTCATCGTAGGAGGTCAGGGCGGCCGAGGAGTAGTCGCTGCCTGTAGTTATGAAACTCGTCTTTTCGGAGTCCATTCGGCCATGCCCATGCGAATGGCACTCCAACTTTGCCCCGATGCGAAGGTGATCTCCGGAGACATGGAAGCCTATAGCAAGCATTCACATTTAGTAACAGATGTGATCAAAGATGCGGCACCTGCATTTGAGAAAGCATCCATCGATGAATTTTATATTGATGCCAGCGGACTCGATAAATTCTTCGGTGCCTTCAAGTGGGCAGGCGAACTTCAACAACGAATTGTCAAAGAGACAGGACTACCCATCTCGATGGGAATGTCGGTGAACAAGACCGTATCAAAAATTACTACCGGTGAGTTCAAACCCAGAGCATCGAAGAACATCCCTCCCGGAACCGAACGTGATTTCCTCGCGCCATTAAAAATAGAGAAGATGCCAGGCATCGGTCAGCAGACTGCGGTGATGTTGCATGACATGGGCGTACGCGATATTAAAACATTACGTGACATGCCGAGAAAATTTCTAACCAGCGCCTTCGGCAAACATGGCATCACCATGTGGAACAAAGCCAATGGAATTGACCACACACCTGTCGTACAATACAGCGAACAAAAATCCATCTCCACAGAAAGTACGTTTCAGGAAGACACCATAGACACAAAAAAATTAAAGTCACTGTTGATCGCCATGGTGGAGAAAGTGGCCTTTCAGTTACGCGAAGAAAAGAAACTCACTTCCTGTGTCACCGTGAAGATTCGTTATTCCAACTTCGATACGGAAACCAAACAAGTTGCCATCCCCTACTCTTCCAGCGATCACATCCTGCTTAAAGTTGTGACCGAGTTGTTCGACAAATTATATTCAAGGCGCATGCTCTTGCGATTAGTGGGAGTACGCTTGAGCAACCTGGTACATGGCACGCATCAGATCAGCCTGTTCGATGATACCGAAGAAGACATCAATCTCTACGAACGTATCGACCACATTAAGCACCGCTTTGGCTCCGATAAAATCATGCGCGCAGTCACGCTCGATGTTTCAAGGCGCGTGAAGATGAATTCCAATCTGTTCAAAGGATAATCATTCATTGAGTATGTTTCTCAACTGTCATACGTGGTTCAGTTTCAAGTACGGCACCATGCCGATTGATCGCCTGTTTGATGAAGCCAAACGATTAGGTATTCACAAGCTCATGATCACTGAAATCAACAACACCGCCTCGTACATTGATTTCCTTCGCATCATCGAAGAAAGGAAAAGTGAATTCGATCTGACCATTGCCTTAGGAATGGAATTCCGGCAAGGAAGTGAATTCCGTTTTATTGCCCTCGCACAAAGCAACGCAGGCTTCGAAAACATCAACCGCTATCGCTCCTACCTCAACAATGAAGGACTACTCATTCCTGAACGAGCACCTGCATTGGAAGAAACGTATATCATTTACGCATGGGATAAACTTCATCCGCAAGAATTAGCAGAGAATGAATTCATCGGCATACGTGCTTCACAGCTGACTAAGTTCATGCTACGAAGAGAACTGCATGAATTCAAAGACAAGCTGGTAGCCTTACACCCGGTCACCTTCGCAGATAAACATGGCTTCAATGTTCATCGCCTGTCACGTGCAATTGATCTGAACGTGTTGCTTAGCAAACTACCTCCTACTGAACAAGCACAGGAAGAGGAAGTATTGATATCCGAACAGGCCCTGCGTGAGAAGTTCAGGAACTTCCCCTACCTGGTGGAGAATGCCAAAACAATTCTCGACAACTGTCACATTCAATTCGACATTGGTGTGGATAAGAATAAAAAAAGCATTTCAGGCAACGAAGAAGAAGATTGGGACTACCTCATCACCAAAGCATGGGAAGGATTTCAGCGCATGTATGATTCTTCCGATCCCGTCATGCGTGAACGCTTTGAGCGGGAGTTGAACATCATCAAGCAGAAAGAATTCTGTACCTATTACCTCATTGCCTACGATCTTATTCAATTCACCACACGAAATGGATATGATCATGTAGGACGCGGTAGTGGTGCCAACAGCATGGTAGCGTACTGCTTAGGTATCACCAATGTCGATCCCATCGAACTGGATCTGTACTTCGAACGCTTCCTCAATGCCGAGCTTACTACTCCTCCCGACTTTGACATTGACTTCTCCTGGGAAGATCGTGATCGCATCTATGATTACCTCTTTCATAAATATGGAAGAGATCATGTATGCTTACTAGCTACCCACACTACCTATCAGCGCAGGAACATCATTCGTGAATTGGGAAAAGTATTTGGTCTGCCCAAGTCAGAGATCGATGAGATTGTCACCTACCCGGAGATGAACAAAGACCGTGATCACATTACACGATTAATCTTTCGCTACTCCGAATACATGCACGGCATGCCCGTCAACTTATCGGTTCACGCTGCGGGTGTGCTCATCACGGATCGACCTATGTACGCATATACCGCTACCGACCTTCCACCGAAAGGATATCCCATCACCCACTTCGAAATGCACGCGGCTGAAGACTTTGGTATATATAAGTTCGACATCTTAAGTCAGCGTGGCCTTGGACACATTAAGTCCACTGCACAGTTAGTGAAGAAGAATAAAGGGATCGATGTCGATGTGCACGACTTCAAGGCGTTCAAAAAAGATGAGAAGATCAGATCACTCATCAAGAATAGCCAGTGCATGGGATGCTTCTATGTGGAGTCTCCGGCAATGCGAACATTACTCGCCAAGCTACAATGCGAAGACTACTTAACCCTAGTTGCAGCAAGTTCCATTATCCGTCCGGGTGTATCGAGCTCCGGAATGATGCGCTCCTACATCGAACGCTTTCACATCACACGCAACGGTGGTACCTACGAATCCATTCATCCCAAGATGGACGAACTCATGCACGAAACCTATGGCGTCATGGTGTACCAAGAAGATGTCATCAAAGTAGCACATCACTTTGCAGGACTGACGCTGACAGAAGCGGATGTCTTACGCAGGGCAATGTCAGGTAAGTACCGCTCGCGCAAAGCATTCGATATGATCCAGCAGAAGTTCTTCAGCAACTGCGCTTCCTTCGGCTATCCCAAAGCAGTAGCCGAACGTGTATGGTTTGAGATACAAAGCTTCGGTGGCTACTCATTTGCCAAAGGACACTCGGCCAGTTTTGCGGTGGAAAGTTACCAGAGTCTTTATCTGAAAGCCCATTACCCTTTGGAGTTCATGGTGGGTGTCATCAATAACTTCGGTGGCTTCTATTCCACCGAGTTTTACTTTCATGAAGCCCGCATGAACGGTGCGCACATAGAAGCATGCTGTCTTAACCACAGTGAATACCTGACCAACATCGAAGGCATTACTATATACATTGGTTTCATTCACCTGCGGAGTCTGGAGAGCAAGATTGCTCAACGTATTGCCATGGAAAGAAAGAAGAATGGCGCCTACACGGGCCTTACCAATTTTCTAAGGCGCATTGAGATTGGCCTCGAACATACACGTGTACTCATACGAATCGGTGCATTTCGTTTTACAGGCAAGAGCAAGCAGCGGCTCCTATGGGAAGCCATGCTTTATTTCGGAGAAGTGAAGACAAAGAACAACCACAGCGGTATCCTGTTCAACGAAGAACCCGATGAACAACCGTTCCCCGATTTAAAACGACATCCAATCGAAGATGCCTTCGATGAAATTGAAATCATCGGATTTCCGTTGTGTGATCCATTCAATCTATTAGCCACAACCGAACGTGGTGATACGTTGACGCATGAACTGATGTCGAAATTAAAAAAGCAAGTAGCAATGGTCGGCTACCTGATCACCACCAAAGACACCGGCACCAAGAATAAAGAACTCATGCACTTCGGCACCTTTTATGACTATAAAGGAATCCCCTTCGACACCGTTCACTTTCCTCAGATAGCAAAGAAACATCCCTTTCGGGGAAGAGGATTTTATCTGGTAAAAGGAAAAGTAGTCGAAGACTTTGGCGTGCCCTGCATCGAAGTGAATTACATGGAGAAGTTACCGTTGGTAAACAAACGTAATCTTCCCAATGATCCATCACTTAATCAGGTCAATGAAACTACACTGGCTCAAAAGCTATTACCAGCAGATGTTCAATGAAATCCAATGACAATATACTTTTCCTCCATTCAGAGGTATTTAAAAAATAAGCTCACCAATATTTTTACCAAAAATAATTTACAATGGGAATGACGATAGAAACTGTAGCAACACCAAAAGGATATAGCGATGACTTTCAATATTTCAGTATTATTAGTGACACCTCCATTCACACAGAGGAACAGCTTCTTTCTGATCTCTGCGACTTTCCTCACCTGAACAAGATCATCACCATCCGGGAACGCTTTGATGACTGGCTGATCACAGCCCACAAATAATCGAAAGGATAAAATGATTCTTATCACTTCTAATCTACCCCTATCATAATTGATGATTAATATCCCCATAATGGATTGATACAACTCCGAAAAGATTTAGGGAACAAAAACAAGTCAAAAGATTGTTTAACGATTATCTTTACATGAGTCTGTTTTAAGATAGTTGGCTTAAACAAATCTTAAATCAAAGACATGACAAAACCTGTTAATATCTTACTGGCCGATGACGATGTGGATGACCGTATCGTCTTTGCCGAAGCGATTGAACTCGAAAGATGCAATGCAACCGTACAGGAAGCTGCCGATGGACAAATGGCTATTGACCTTCTAAGGCGAGGGCACACCATTCCTGACGTTGTTGTCTTGGATGTGAACATGCCATCGATGAATGGGATTGAAACCCTTAAATGGATACGTTCCGATGAGCGACTAAAATCACTCCGCGTGGTGATGCTCAGTACTTCCGCTTCAAAAGAAAATGTGATTGCAAGTTAAGAAGCTGGCGCGGATATCTATCTGGAAAAACCAACCCAATTTAAAGATCTTCGAATGCTGGTGCGCGACCTTGCACAGCAAAACTGGGATGCACTCTCCACATCCCCTCCTAATTTTTTCTCTAAAATGCAATTAGCAAATTGATTAATGTGACCATCGTCTACACCAACCGTGCTGGTATGATGTTTTTATAACCATCAGCGGTTAGGTTAATAATTAGAAAAGGCCCGGTCTCATGTCCGGGCTTTTTATTTTCCATTCAGTCCTGCTTAATAGGCGTACGATAACGATTGAGTTACCTCTCATTTGAATTCTTCAGCGAGGGACACAGTTCTTCCTCCTATCCTTCGTAAATTTGCGCATATCGAAAACCCCAATGAAAACCTTACTCCTTCCCGTCTTTCTTCTTCTCACTTGTTTTGCATTTTGCCAGGAATATAAATCTTCGTTATTCATCCCTTATCGCGTAGAGAATAAATGGGGCTATTCCGATACGCTTGGAAATATAATTACCCCACCTAAATATGACAGTGTTGGCTTTTATGATGAAAAGACATCAATAGCCATCGCTTACAGTGGTGGACGTGCAGGACTAATCAATGCGAAACAGGAAGCGGCACTCCCGTTTGAATACGATAAAATAACACAGTACTATCACCCTTCACACTATTTTGTCTTATGGAAGAAAGATAAAATAGGTTGGTACGATGCCAATGCAAAGAAAGTAATCATACCACCACTCTATTCGGAAGTATATTATG
>JAHEZH010000179.1 GCA_023251155.1 Flammeovirgaceae bacterium
GGAATAGTGTTTCAGAGACATCACCACTTCACACATGGCACGCAGTACATTCTTTTTTCTGGATGCAGCGTTTCATCGTCAGGCCGTGACGATGTGTACAGCAGTGGAGTAACAATCTATCGGTGATTTGCTTACGGAGAGTTCGGTCCTGGTTGTTCATTGCCTTGCTGATTGGTTCGGGTAGGGAAACTCCTGATTTTCGTTTTTTCCGTTTTTGACTGATGGGGTGGTAAAGCCTTCACTATAGTTTTGAAACAAATAAACGATCAGGATTATGTTCTTTCAGGATAGAAACATTAAAACATCTTTTGTAGCAGCCAGTTTATCTGCGATCTGTGTTGCACCTTTTTTTATTTACAGCATTCAGTCGGCATGTTCCAGCTGGATTTCGTATTCTGTTCTTATACTTCCGCTGATGGTAGCTGCACTGAGTTATAATCAGGGAAGAAAGGGTAAAATGGAGTTGATGGCATTATATCAGCGTATTGATCGTAATGTAAAATCTTTTCTGTTCAATAGCGGGGAAGTGAAAACAACGGATGTTCTGGATGAGTTAGACCGGAATCTGAAGGAGGCTACCCATTTCATTCGTAATATCGGGGAGGGGAATTTTAACGTAGGATATGGGGGGATGAATGAGACACTCCTGACGTTGAACCAGGATACTCTTTCGGGAGAATTGGTGCAGATGAAGAAGAAGATGATGCAGGTGGCTGAAAAGGAAAAGCAGCAAGCCTGGGTTACCAACGGTATTGCTCATTTTGCGGAAATTGTTCGCACCCAGCATGAAGGTAGCGAAACTATTTATAGCCACTTCATAAGTGAACTGATTCGGTACATGGGAGCAAATCAGGGAGGAATTTTTATTGCCAATGATCAGGATCATGACCGGGTAGTATTGGAACTGAAGGGGTGCTATGCGTACGGAAGACGTAAATTCATCGAACAATCTATTGCGATTGGAGAAGGCCTCGTAGGGCAGGCCTTTCAGGAAGGTGATGTCATTTACCTCACCGATGTTCCCAAAAACTATATGTCGATAACGTCCGGACTGGGTGAAGCTACACCACGATGTGTCATCCTGATGCCAATGAAAAATAATCATTCCATTGAAGGAGTTATTGAAGTGGCCTCCTTCAGGGTTTGGGAAAGTTTTGAAACGGAATTTCTCAGACGCGTAGCGGAAATACTGGGATCGGCTGTCACCAGTATGAAAATTGCTCAGCGTACGAACCGATTATTGGATGATAGTCAGCAACAGTCGGAACAGCTCAAAGCGCAGGAAGAAGAATTGCGCCAGAACATAGAGGAGATCAATGCAACACAGGAAACGCTGGAGCGTAAGTCGCGCGAAGCTCAACTACAGAATAACAAGTTGAACGCCATCCTGGACGCTACTGTAGATGGTATTCTTACTTTCGATGAACGTGGGCGAATAGAAACCATCAACCGTGCGGGCCTTGAATTGTTTGGGTATGATGAGCAAGGTGTGATCGGAAAGAATATCGATACCGTTCTGCCGGAAACCAGCAGTCATCCGTGGAGTAAAAATTCATCGGTGAATACTGAAAAAGCGGTTTCTTACCAGACAAAAGCACTAAAAAGTGATGGCACCTTCTTTCATGTTGAAGTGGCGATGAATCGAACTGAGCTTGAGGGCAGGAAAATAGTTACCGGGATTGTTCGCGACATCAGTGAGCGTATCCGTGCCGAGAATGAGCAGCAGCAATACATTGAGGAGCTCCGCGCTCAGGAGGAAGAACTAAAACAGAACATGGAAGAGCTGCAAGCTACCCAGGATGAGATACATCGGCAGATGGAGGAGACACGCCTGGCGAACCGGGAACTGGACGCGCGGATAGCGGCATTAAACACTTCTACGATTATGTCTGAATCGGATCTCTACGGGAATATCCTTTTTATTAATGATAAATTCTGTGAGGTGTCGCAATTCAACCGCGATGAATTGATCGGTAAGCCCCATAAGATAGTTCGCCATCCGGATATGCCTTCAGAAGTTTTTAAACTCATGTGGAAAACAATCAAAGCAGGAAAAGTATTTCGTGGCATTGTTAAGAACAGAAAGAAGGATGGTTCGCATTATTGGGTAGATGCCGTGATATCACCCGTACTGAATGAAAAGGGTGTGCCTGTAAAGTATATCGGTGTACGGTATGTGATTGAAGATGAAGAGCAGGCGCAGAAGCTTTTTCTCCATCAGCTGATGGAGTTGAATATCGGCAGGACTGCCTCTATCAATGAAATAAATAACGAGGATACCCCGGCCGTCATTCCATCAGCGAAAAAGAACGCAATGGTCGGATAAGAATGAGGTGTTAGTAAAGACGCAGCGGTGACGGCTGCGTTTTTTTGTGGATACGGTCTGTGAATGAAGTAAGTCTATTGGTGCGAACAGCGAACTGAAAAAGAGATCGTCCGGCGGAGTGCTTAATAGTCGTCGGTCTTTATCGCAGATGCCTTGTTTGAACGACTATCATTCAGGACGAGTAAGGCACGTCTTTTTAAATCGTGCAGCTCTACCAGTGGAATGTTTATTTCTTTGGCCAGTTCATCCCATCTTCTCATGCGGATGCTTACTTCGAACAGCGGATCGGTTTCGAAAGCATGGGCTTCCTCTTCACTCATTACTCCTCCCTGATACTCCAGCGTTTTTTTGCTGGCTTCACTCAGCTGATGATAATAATCCGGATCTTTAAAAGTCAGGTAGCGCTTGGCCTGTACATGGTTCTCCACCAGTTGGGCGATGCGTTCGGGGAACCCTCTTTCTCTGAGGTAATCCGCGCCAACCTGTTCATGGCGTTTCACCCCATATCCGCCCATGTTCATCTCCTCATTATTCATTACGCAGATATGGCCGAGGTCATGAAAGAAAGCAGCAAGCACCACTTCATCATCAT
The DNA here is from genome assembly GCA_023251155.1 of Flammeovirgaceae bacterium. GTDB lineage: Bacteria > Bacteroidota > Bacteroidia > Cytophagales > Cyclobacteriaceae > ELB16-189. The sequence continues at coordinate 2,919 of JAHEZH010000179.1, forward strand.
ACCCTTCCGCCAGAGCGAGTTGCGCGGATTGTGACATGTGTTCAATTTGTGAAACAGGTTCACCGATGTAGTCCGCATCTCCATATCGTGTATAGAGATCAAAAATTTCATCTACCGTAGCAATAACGTTTTTCATGTCATGTGATTTTGTAGCCAAATGTATTGAAACGGTGAGTGCAGTGATCCCTGTTCACTTTATCACTTTATTAAGTCGTAGATCAAAACCTTAAACTTGCCTTCATGTAAATACCGTCTGAATATTAGCGCATAGTGCCTACTTTGCTCAAAAAAAATATGCCTGTTGAGTTAGTGGTTTTTGATCTTGCCGGAACAACCGTTCACGATGATAATGATGTGCCGCGTGTTCTGCAACATTCGCTGCAGCGTTTTGATGTAGCCATATCGTTGAAAGAAGCAGCGAAAGTAATGGGTATTCCAAAGCCGGTTGCCATTCGCCAGCTGGCGGTTGAGAAAGGGATGACCGATCCCAAAGAAGAGTGGGTGAATGATGTACATCAGGCATTTATTAAAGAGATGATTCACTTCTATGAGTCAGACGCTTCCGTAAGAGAGAAGGATGGAGTGAGCCAGACTTTTAGCAAGCTGAAATCAAAGGGAATAAAGATTGCCGTGGATACCGGCTTTAGTCGCGAGATTACCGCGCCTTTATTACTTCGGATGGGATGGGAGCAGAATGACCTGTTGGACTTTAGTGTCACCAGCGATGAAGTACCTCATGGAAGACCTTTTCCGGACATGATTTTTAAATCCATGGCGTTAACAGGTGTGAGCCAGTTAAACCACGTGGCAAAAGTAGGCGACACAGCTTCCGATATGCAAGAAGGTACTGCAGCAGGATGTAAATGGGTGATTGGTATCACCTCGGGAGCTTACACCAGGGAAGAGTTGACAAAGGAGAAACACACCCATCTGGTCCATTCCATCCCGGAAATACTTTCCGTGTTGGAAATATACTGATCCCCTTGTAGTTGAATTACTGATTTGTTAACTTCCTGTTACCGTAATGTTATCAGGAAGATGAAGATTCTTTTGCTTTCATTTTTTACGCTTGTAATTGCGTTTGCAGTGAAGGCCCAGGTTCACTGGAGTCATGGGGCGATTGTACTGAAAGATGCCACCGTGGTAGTGGGTGAAATGCAGTTTCAATTTGATGTAGTCGTATTCAGGGAAAGTACTACCACCCGGATCTATCCGGCTCATCAGGTAGCTTCTTTTCGTTATTACGATGCCAGCTCAAATATCAATCGTCATTATTTATCGCTGGCTGATCCGCGTTTTGTTTTTCCGGTACTTCGTTTTTTTGAAGTAGTCACCTGGGGTGAAATTGCTGTAGTGCGAAGAGATCTTCACCCGTTACTGACGGGCACTAAAGACGATACAGAGTACGCGTACTTCAGTTTGAAGGAAAACGAATTGGTACCGTTGAAGAAATTCAAAGCGCGAACGTATGAAGCCATGTTGCAGCGTTACCCGATGTTACTACGAACTTACGTGGCCACCGAACGGTTAAGCATGAACCGCCTGTGTGATGTGATTCGCATCATTAAGTTTTATAACCAGCAGGTTTATGTACCTGCATCCATGGCCGCCTTGTAAGCAGGGTGCTGCCTGGTCTGGTACTTCCATTGAAAATACGAAAGCGAACCCAGAATAAAAGCACTGCCTGCCACCGATACGATGTAGCTGCTTTGCAGGAAAAAATTCAACCAGCTTAGGTTTTTAAAACCAAATTCTTTGTAGAACAGCACGCCCACAGACCCCAGATAGCCAAATGAATCGGCAAGATAAATGACAAAGCCCACCGTACCGGCATACCTGAAAGTGGCCAGCAACCGGTCAAAGAAGATACTGTTAAAAGGTACATAACCTAAATACAGGCCAAGTCCACTGAGTACCATCCAAACGGGCGCAGACAGGTGGCCGCGCTCAAATAAATACGTACTTAAGCCGATTATGATCATTCCACTCAGGATAATGTAATGATTGACCGCCAGCGCAGTTCGATTACTTCGAATGAACATCACACAACCCATTGCCAGCAAGACGGTGATGGCGATGGGTATTTCGGTCAGGGTGAATAGCGCAGGAGAATCACCGAACCCCAGACTATTCCAGATTTCAACGGAGAAGTTATCTCTGAAGTCGCGAAAGGCAGTGAGAAGGGTGTAGCTGGCAATCAGTAGTATCAACCCGGGAGCAAAATGCAAGATGAATCGCTTGCGCTGTTGTCCATCCATGGGCAGGCGTTTGGTTCTGAGCGCTTCATCTTCTGCCGAAGGGGGAGGCAACTGATCAAGAAGAAACAGGAAGAGCAGTAGTGGCAGTACGAATATCGCTCCGGTAACGAATGGCATCCACCATTCCGATACGTGCCAGTGAAGCATGACATAAGCACCCACTGATTTGACGAAGCCGGAGGAGAAAATAAAACTGACCGATAGCCCCGCACCCAGCATTTCAGTGGTGCGCCTTCCTTCCAGGTAGCTGAAGATAATTCCCCAGATCATACCCAGGGGTAGCCCGTTGGTAAAAAGAAAGAAAATATTGAAAGGAGGAGGGACGATGGCAAACAGTAAAAGCGACACTCCGGCTATTCCCACAAGTAACATCATTCCCGCTTTGCGCGAGACACTGCGAAGCTCTGATATGATCTTGATGCCAATGAATTTGGAGAGCGCATAGCCAAGTACCTGGAAGATCACCAGCCACACCTTATAACTAATGCCCAGGTAAACCAATCCTTCGAAGGTGGCCACCGAAAATGCTTTGCGGAACGCATACACACAAGTATACAGACAGAAGGCCGTTGCTGCAGCATAGAGTGTAAACCAAAACGCATTGGTCTTTTGCAGCCAGCGGTGAAGTGATAAAGAAGCTTTCAATTTTATTTTTTTTGAAAACTACTTTTGCAATACCACGCTGGGATGAATGCGATGTGATGTTTACGTTAAACACGAACGGACTTAATTAATATATCGTTTACAATCGCTGCTTTCTGATTCCGTAAAGAATGAACTACTTGCCGGCATGAATTCACAAAATAGCGCAGACATTGCTATCGTAGGTGGTGGCATCGTTGGATTGGCACATGCCTACATGGCATTACGTAAAGGTTATCGTGTGGTGCTCTTCGATCGCGAACAGTTTGCGGTTGGTGCATCGGTGCGTAACTTCGGCCTGATATGGCCTATTGGTCAGGAACCCGGCATTGGTCTTGATCGGGCCTTACGCAGTCGTGGCCATTGGATGGAAGTAGCCGGGCAAGCTGGCTTCTGGATTAATCCCAACGGATCGTTGCATGTGGCCTATCACGAAGATGAATGGGATGTGCTCAATGAGTTTAACACCATATACAGTGATGCCGGGTATTCCACTCGGTTACTCCATCCGGAAGCCGTGGCACTCAAGTCCGCATTAGTGAAGAAAGAAGGATTGAAAGGCGGGCTGTGGAGTGATACGGAATGCACGGTAAATCCACGTGAGGCGATTCGCAGAATTCCATTATGGCTTCAGGAGAAGTACGGACTGATCACCCGCTTTGGTCATGTAGTAACACGTATTGACATGCCTCATGTACACTCGGCCAGGGAAAGCTGGAAGGTAGATAAAGTTTTCGTTTGCAATGGAGCGGATTTTGAAACGCTGTATCCGGAAGTATTTGATGCACAACCCATCACTAAATGCAAACTGCAAATGATGAAAGCCGTTTCTTCTATTGATAATTTGAATATTGGTCCGTCCTTATGTGCAGGACTTACACTCCGCCATTATGCCGCTTTCTCAAAATGTGCGTCCCTCACAAAACTGGACGAGCGCTATGATACGCTCAATCCCGCGTATAAAAAAGAAGGCGTTCATATTTTGTTGGCACAAAACGGACAGGGCGAGTTGATTATCGGTGACTCTCACCATTACAGCAAAACCGTTGAGCCTTTTGATAATGAAGAAGTAAATGAACTGATTCTGGGATACCTGGATTCATTTACTCAGTTGGGCGATTTGAAAATCACTGAACGCTGGCATGGTGTTTATCCAAAGCTGAAGGGAGATATCAGCATGGTCGTAGAGCCCGAACCGGATGTTACCATCGTAAATGGACTGGGCGGTGCAGGAATGACTTTATCATTCGGCCTTGCGGAAGAAGTGATTGGCCGTTTATAATGTTATTCCTGTCTAAGATTTCTACTTCAGGTAATACGTAACGAGCATCACCACAGGGCCTGAACTCCTGTTGACTGGCATGTGCGGTTTGCTGGCGTCAAAGTAAAGGGTATCCCCTTCGTTCAGGTGGATGATCTCCTCATTGATATAATAGTCGCATTGTCCGGACAGGATATACTTTACTTCGTGTCCGTCTGTGGTGGTCGGTTTACTTCGTGCTCCCGGCTGAACGGTTAACAAGACCATTTCCATGGAACTGCCCGGCATACTCTGTGATAACAGGAACCGGTACGAAAAACCTTCGCGGTCTTCTTTATAAATAACCTGCTGCTCTTCTTTTTTTATGTGCAGGTAATCTTTACCGCGCAACAGGTCCATGCCGTCAAAAAAATCTTTCAGCGTAACACCCAGTGCATTGACGATTCCAAGAAATACAGGAAGTGATGGAATGGTTCGGGAGTTTTCAATTTTTGACAGCAGACCTTTACTCACATTGGAGTTCTTGCTCAACTCGGCCAGAGTAAGATTTTTATTTGAACGAAGGGTTCTTATTTTTTTAGCTACGCGTGGCAGCAATTCTGTATCGATCATGGGGTTTTGGTTTACCGATTGTAAACTTTCCATTTTCCCGTGGCTCTTGCAATCCAAACACGTTTTGTTTGTGTGAATGAATTGTTAAACGAATTTGTGCGTGATCTGATTGAAAAACCAATTGGGGGATCGATTCAGTTATCGAATCATTAATCGACCTCCCTCTTCACAGGTTCCTATTTAACGCTTAGATAATTTGCGACTAAAGACTTCATCAAGGTCTTTTTCAATTTTTGATGCATACAACCAAAATACTACTGTATGCACCAACCTTTACATGAAAAGATTCAGAAAACGAGCTTCGTGACTAAGCTTCTGTTTTTGATCTGCTTTATGGCGACGAACTACGCCATGGCGCAGCGCACACTGTCCGGAAAAATTGTTTCCGGTGAAGATCAATCGCCCTTACCCGGTGTGAACATCGTGGTAAAAGGCACAACCAATGGTACCATTTCGGATGCCAGTGGCATGTACTCGCTAACTATCAACTCCGACAATGATGTTGTCGTTTTTTCATTCGTAGGATACCTCACACAGGAAGTATCGATTGCAGGTCGATCTTCACTTGATATTACATTGGCTACCGATGCGAAAGAATTATCGGAAGTAGTGGTTACCGCATTGGGGATTGAAAAGGATGTGGTGAAGCTGGGGTATTCTCAGCAGAAAGTATCCGGTGCTGATCTGGTGAAAGCGCGTGAACCTAATCCGCTAAACTCATTGGTAGGTAAAGTAGCTGGCCTTACCGTGGGAGCTTCTTCGGAAATGCTCGGTCGCCCTCAGTTAGTATTGAGAGGAGAGACCGGTGTTTTGATTACCGTAGATGGTGTTCCTGTTGTTTCTGATTCCTGGAATATCAGCCCTGATGATATTGAGAGCTACACCGTATTGAAAGGCCCTGCGGCATCTGCACTGTATGGTTCGCGCGGTCAGTTTGGAGCCATCATGATTACTACCAAGCGTGGTACTAAAGATGCGCGCGGTTTCTCCATTGATTTCAATTCAAGTACGATGATGGATAAAGGATTCATCACTATCCCTAAAGTTCAAAATGAATATGGCGGTGGAGAATACAACACGTACCGTTTCGGTGACGATGACTTCGGTCAGGCCGGTGGTTATAACCAAAATGACTATGATGTTTGGGGCCCACGTTTGAATGGTCAGTTGATCTCGCAATATGATAGTCCGATTGATCCCGCTACCGGCAAGCGTACCGCTACTCCTTACGTAGCAAGAGGTAAAGACAATCTTCAGCGTTTCCTTCGTGCGGGTATATTGTCTACTAATAATATCGCGATCTCGGCCAGTGGAGAGAAATATGATATCCGTGCGTCGGTTTCTAATTCGTATCAACGTGGTATTGTACCCAATACCGATTTGAATATTAACAACGTAAACATTTCCACAGGTATCAACTTTAATTCCAAGCTGAGATTGGAGACGAATATCAATTATAGTCGCCAGGCATCAGATAATATTCCAGATGTCAACTATGGGCCTAATAGTATTATCTACAATATCGATGTATGGGCAGGAGCTGATTGGAATATCGATGACCTGAAGGACTACTGGCAGCCTGGTAAAGTAGGAGTGCAGCAAAAGAATTTCGAGTATGTTCGTTACAACAACCCGTATTTCTTTGCCAATGAATGGCTACGCGGTCATCACAAGACTGATGTGTATGGTTATGTAGCTTTGAAATATAAGTTTACGGATTGGCTTAATGCTTCGGTAAGAACGCAGGTGACTACCTGGGATGTAACACGTACCGAGAAATTTCCATTTTCTGCTTCCGCTTATGGACGTGATCAGAAACTAGGCGACTATCGTGAAGATAAACGCAACCTGTTTGAAAACAATACCGATTTACTTTTGAATATCAATAAAGACATTACACCTGATTTCAATATTTCCGGTTTGATCGGTAGCAACCTGAGAACGTATCAATACAATTCATCTTATGCCACTACCGATTACCTGAACGTGCCCGGTGTTTATAATTTCGGTAACTCCAAAAACCCGGTTAAGATTTATAACTACGCCGCACCCATGCAGGTGATCAGCGGATATTATTCATTTGATTTTTCATACCGCAATTATGTGACGTTGTCTACCACAGGCAGGGTGGACAAGTTTTCCACGCTTTCTGCTGGAAATAATACAGGCTTCTACCCTTCAGTAGGTATTAGCACCGTCATCAACGATTATCTGACACTACCTGAGGTAATTTCTTTCTTGAAGGTGCGTGCTTCGTATGCTAACGTGAAGGATGGTTCTACTGCTTCCAACATCGGTCCCGCATGGCAAGCGAGTGGTTACGGAAACCCAATTGATTATGGAGATACATATTCTACCGCTTATGACGGCCCGGTGTATATATCTAAAAATACGTATACCATCTCCCGACCTTATAACAACCAACCGGCAGCGTATTATACTTCGGTATTGACTAATCCGAAAATTAAACCCTCTTCTAACTCTTCCAGAGAAGCCGGATTAGCGGTAAAGTTTCTTCAAAACAGAATTGGATTGGATGTAACCTATTTTGATGCCATCAAGGGCCCCTATATTCTGAATGGTCAATTGACGGAAGCAACGGGTTTTACTGCTGCCAAGACAAATGGAGTGAAGGTAGAGAAGAAGGGATGGGAAGTGGCCGTTAGCGGAACACCCATAAAAACAGCGAACGGTTTTACCTGGAACATTCTTGCAAACTGGTCAACGTATAAGGAACGTTACAAATCGTTCTATGACGGACTCACATCCGTGAACGGTGGACCTATTGGTGCAGACAGCCGAATTACCTATAACATCGGAGACCGCGTAGATGGTAACTATGGTTATAAATTCTACAGAGATACTAACGGGAATATCATTCATAAGAGCAACGGTGATATTTACAAGGATAACCTCGTAGCTCAAAAGCTAGGGAACTACAACCCGGATTGGGTATGGTCTGTAGTAAATACAGTAAGTTATAAAAACATTTCCCTGAACTTCCAGTTTGACGGACGAGTTGGGGGTGTAGGGATTGATTATGTATATAAGAAACTTCTTCAGGGAGGTCGTGAAGCATCTACAGTTGAAGGAGCGTACGGTGCAGCTCGTCTGGCGGAGTTCAATGCAAACCCAAACAACGATCCGACCAAAGCACCTGCAGCTACCTATACCGGAGAAGGTGTAGCATTGGCTACGGATTCACCGCTTCCTGTTGTTGATCCTGTTACCGGACAGATTACCAATTATGATCAGTTGAAGCTAACAAAGAATACCACACCGTATACCTTGCAGGATTACATTGGTACCGAGACTAAATTTGACGAACGTGTTTTGATCAGCAAGACATTCTCAAAACTGAGACAGGTAACGCTTACTTATACATTACCAAAATCCGTTTTAGACAAGACATTTTTCCGTGCCGCCAGTGTCTCTTTAGTAGGTCGTAACCTGTTTTATTTTGCCAAGCGGAAAGACATCGATTGGGATTCTTTCATAGGTACATACACCTCAGCACAGGATCTTCGCTCTCCAACAATGAGAAGATACGGTGTTAATATAAACTTAACTTTTTAATTCGATCAACGATGAAAGCATATTATAAAGCAATCGCTACCGTCTTCCTGCTTGTTGTATTAGCAGGTTGCAAAGACTTTGATGAACTGGTAAAAAACCCTAATCTTCCTACAGCTGTTCCTCCTTCCCTTTTGTTAACAGGGGTACTCGAACACATGAATGATCAGAATGCATGGGACGGCAAAATGGGATCACAAAGTGCTGCACAGTTTTATGTGAGTACCTATGATTATTACGGAACGAATAACTATGATCAGGGACCCTTTACCAAATCCTCTGATAATTTCGAATACACTACGGTATTGCAAAATCTGGTTCAAATGGATATTGAATCAAAGAATGCAGGCAAGCCGGAGGTAAATCCGTACTCGGCTTTAGGTAAATTTCTAAGAGCCTACTATTTCAATCTGATGTCCCAGAAAATGGGCGACCTTCCTTTGTCACAAGCACTTCAGGG
>JAHEZH010000302.1 GCA_023251155.1 Flammeovirgaceae bacterium
ACAAACTGTACAGCAGAACCTGGCATCAGTCTCAACAGGTTACTTGTAATCACGGTATCACCTTTGTTCAATCCATTGGTGATCTCTACCGCTCCTTCGCTACGCTGCCCGATTTGGACCGGCACGATTTGCACTACGTTGTTATGCGCGACAAAAACCGTATAGCCACTGGAAGAAGGAATCAATGCCTGCGATGCAACTGTCAGCCCTTCACCTGAAGTATTCAGAGATAAAGAGATACGTGCACTTTGACCGGGCAATAATTTTCCTTGCGGATTAGCCGTAGCGGCACGCACTAACAGGGTACGCGTATTGGCGTTGAGACTTGAGCCTTTAGCAATCACTTTAGCGGTGTATTGCTTTTGATCGGAAGCAATCGTAAAGGTCTGATCACTGCCTAACTGAATCACGTTAGTGTATTTTTCAGGAATGGAGAATTCCACCTTCACTACGCTGTTGTCTTCAATATCGGCCAGCAATGTATTCACGGATACGACTGCGCCCTGATGAACATTCAGCATACCAATCTGTCCATCGAAAGGTGCTGCAATGCGCGTCTTGCTGATCATCACTTCTACCTCCTGAATCTGCGCCTGCAATACTTTCAGGTTGGTAGCTGCTTCATCATAATCCTGCTGTGCGATGGCATCATGTGCGATCAGGTCTTTCAGGCGTTCTTCATTCAGTTGCGCCAGTTTCTCCTGCTGACGATAACGTTGCAGTTGTGCCTGAAGATCGGCGTCATCCAATTGGAACAGGATCGTACCTTGTTTTACCCTGGTTCCTTCTTTCACATTCACACGCACCACCCGGCGCGTGAGTTCACTCACCAGGTTGACTTGTTGATTGGCGATCAGTGTTCCGGTGACGACCAGCTGATCACTGACTACTCCGGGTTTTATCACAACACCGTCTACAGGTATTCCCGGTGCTGCGACAGGTTCACTTTGGGTATGGCCACTCATGTCGCCCGCCTGAGTGGAGCAAGCGGCAATAATAACAGTAAGCAGTGCATATCCGCTGAGCAGTTGGAGCAAACTGGTCAGACGTGAGGTAGGTTGAGTGTTCATTTTCATTTTGTATTTATTGATATATTTAAAATTATCGATCTGTGGAGCAAATGTAAAGGGAACGATTTGCAGGAGTCAAGCATTTATCGATATATTTAAATTTTTCGATAAATGAACTAAAAAAATTATTCCTTCTTAAGCTCTTCCAGGAACTGGATATACTCATCCAATACCGTGTTATTCAACTTGTATTTTACGTTGCGTCCTTCTTTTTCAGATACAATGATTTCCGTATCGGTGAGCAATTTCAGGTGATGGGCGATCGAGGGCTGCGCCAGATCAATGATTTCATTGAGGTCGACACAGTACAGACATTCTTTCTGTTTCTTGATCTCCTTCAGTATCAAAAGCCGGTTGGGATCAGCAAGTGCTTTTGAAATCTTACCCGCCTTCTTCGCATTCATACCCTGAATTATTTCATGCAAACCTAACTATTTATTTATTGAAATAATTCGATAAATGAAAAAAGTTTCATCCATTGCACTAACGGTCAGTTGTTTATATTTGAAAATATTCCTCTTTCTCCGTGGTCGGTGTCTAACAGACCACTCATTCATTCCGTTCTGTGAGGACACCGAACGAGGGAGGTTTACGCCCTTTAAAACGTTTAACACCTCATCTTTATTCGTCAGGGTACACTTCGGTTTTCCACGTCTGATGAGTAGATTTGAATACCAACAATCCTTTTATGAGCAAACCACTTTTCACCTCACTCCTCACCTTTCTGATGCTGCTTTCTCTCACTGTCAGCGCACAGAAAAAGAAACCAGCCGACGTGTACTCCAAACCTTTTATCATCAGTTCCATGAAAAAGGTAGCCGACTGGCAGCTGGCTAACCCCGTTACGATCAACGAGAAAAATGAAAACGACTGGGCACGGGCTGCTTTTTACACTGGCGTCATGGCCACGTACCGAACTACCAAAGATGAAAAGTATTTGAACCAGGCGATCAATTGGTCGCAGTCATTTAACTGGAAGCTAGCCAAGCGCTTTCGTCATGCGGATGATCATGCCAAAGGACAAACCTACCTGGAGATTTATGAAACGAAGAAAGACCCAAAGATGATCGCAGACATTCAAGTAACCTTCGATTCATTGATCCTCACACAAAAGCCCGGTCGTGAAGACTGGTGGTGGTGCGATGCGCTGTTCATGGCTCCTCCTGTATTAACTCGACTATATAGTGCTACTGGTGAACAGAAGTACCTTGATTTCCTAAATGCGATGTTCTGGGATTCATACGATTTCCTTTACGATAAAGAAGCACATCTTTTCTATCGCGACAAATCGTACTTCAACAAGAAGGCACCGAATGGAAGCAAAACCTTTTGGGCACGTGGCAATGGCTGGGTAATGGCAGGCACTGCACGTGTGTTACAATATTTACCAAAAGACAATCCGGCTTACGCGAAGTATGTGGCGCTATTAAAAGAGATGGCGGCATCCATGAAAGCAATACAAGGCGAAGATGGACTATGGCGACCAAGCTTGCTCGATGCCAATGAAGTTCCGCATCCGGAAACAAGTGGTTCGTCTTTCTTCTGCTATGCTATTCTCTGGGGAATCAACAATGGAATTCTGGACAAAGCGCAATACCTGCCCGTAGCAAAGAAAGCCTGGGAAGGATTGAACAGTTATGTAACACCCGAAGGAAAACTGCAATGGGTACAACCGATTGGGGCATCACCTGATAAAGTGACGATTGATAATTTTCAGGAGTACGGATCGGGTGCGTATCTGCTTGCTGCAAGTGAATTGTATAAGTTGAAGTAATATGAAAATAGTTGGAGGTAAAGTATATGTACTGTCATTTGAAACTATTACCTGTATCATCAGGAAGTAGAATTGAATAAACTAACCATCAATAAAAGCCACTTGGAATAGCACGGTGGGAGCCAAGTTTATAGTTTAACTTCAAAATATTTCGAAGTCAAAGGATAAAAAAGAAGTTCGAGAAAAAGCAATAAGGCAAATATTTGAAGAAACCTCTCTAAGAGATAAAGGCTATAAGTGCACAAAGAATAGTATTTACAAAAAACATGAAGATTTTAAACTATCTCTGAATTTCAGCAGCGCAATTAGAAGAAAGAACCTCCAGGAGAATCCTGCCGAACGTCTCCGGGGAATTCAGCCAGGTGAAACAAAACGGGAGTTTCTAAGCTGGAAAGAAATTGAAGAACTCTACAAACACCCGTGTGATGTAAGGAACTTAAAGGAAGCCTTTCTATTAAGTGTTCTCACGGGCTTGCGTTGGAGTGACGTGGACTGAAATACGTGGAAGTAAAAAGGAAGGATGGCACCTGAGCTTTCAGCAAAAGAAAACGAAAGACGTTGAAGTGCTGCCGATCACTAATGAAGCACGTGAAATATTAGGTACAAAAGGTCAGCCCGATGAACTTGTGTTATTGGATTGAAATACAGCGCCTATACAAACGTCGCATTAGCAAGGTGGATGCTTCGCGCTGGAATTCATCGGGACATCACGTTTCATTGCGCAAGGCACACGCATGCTACACTGCTGTTGACTCAAGGTGTTGACATCTATGTTGCATCCAAACTTTTAGGTCATAAACATATCAAGACGACAGAGATTTACACCAAAGTGACCAACATGAAGAGCCAGGAAGCGATTAAGAAACTGCATAAGCTGGCATTTAGCGTTAAACGACATTAAAGGAATACTTTAAAAATATCAATATTTGGGTATCTATAATACCCATAAATAGATTTAAATAAAGTAAATCTCTGGAATTCTTTAAAAATATTGTAATTTAGATACTATGAATACCCAAAAAGAGTCAAAAATAAAGTATCTCTTGGATCAGCATAGCCAGGGAACCGTGCTCCTGCCCTCATGGATGGAAAGCATAGGTATATCGCGCGATCTTCAAAAAGTGTATCGTAAGTATGGCTGGCTGGAAACTATAGGCACCGGAGCGTTTAAGCGGTTCAATGAAAAGATAACGTGGGAAGGCGGATTGTATGCGATCCAGAAGGAAGCAGAACTTCCTATACATCCTGGCGGATTAACTGCTTTGTCATTTCAGGGTTTAGGCCATTACGTAAGAATGTCTGAAGAAATGGTCTATCTCTTCTCTCAACAGAAAGTTATCCTACCACGCTGGTTCCTCAATTACAAATGGGGTGCAAAGGTAAACTACGTACAGACTTCATTGCTTCCAGAGAATGTCGGTCTTACCGACTTCGATCTGAAGACCTACTCAATAACCATATCAGCTCCGGAACGGGCAAT
>JAHEZH010000303.1 GCA_023251155.1 Flammeovirgaceae bacterium
TGATTATTTTCATGGGAGGTATCGATGATCCGGGCAGCTTGTTCCAGATCAACAAATCGGGCGATAACTGGTCGAAGCCTTCCATACTGGCCAATACCATTAACTCCAAGTACCTGGAATCGACTGCCAGTATCACCCCCGATGGGAAGACCATTTACTTTGCCAGCAACCGACAAGGTACATTGGGTGGACTGGATATCTGGAAGGTGGAACAAAAAGCAGATGGCTCATGGTCTACGCCCACCAATCTCGGACCGGAGGTGAATTCGAAGGCAAACGAGGATGCACCATTCATTCACCCTGATCAGAAGACATTATTCTTCACCAGCGATGGCCATAACTCCATGGGGGGAAGAGATATCTTTCAGAGCAAACTGGTCAATAACAAGTGGACGAAGCCAGAGAACATGGGTTACCCGGTAAACACCACTGCCAACGATAACTATTTTACCCTGATTGCGGATGGTACCCGTGCTTACTTCTCTTCCGATCGTAAAGGAGGGCGTGGTGCACAGGACATTTACTTCCTGGATATGCCTGCGGATGCTGCAAACATTCCATTGACCATGATCAAAGGTAAAATTGTAAATGGCGAGACCGGCAAACCAATGCCTACCAAAATGTACGTGATCGACAAGGATACCAAAAAGGACCTGGAGTTTGTTTATAATCCTGATCCGGTGACGGGTAATTACCTGATCATTTTACCTCCCAATAAGAACTACGACATTGTCATTGAATCCGAAGGGTTTTTACCGTACACCCTCAATGTAAATATCCCCAACCAGAATTATTTCTATGAACTGTACCAGATGATCAGCCTGAAAACGATCCGGCAGTTTGATGTGGTGGTAGGGCAGGAAGTACAGGTGAAAAATGCATTCTATGATACCAATCAGGATGCAAAAACGGATATGCGTACCACACACGAAGCGAAGCTGGTGCAAAGCGGAAATGTGGATGTCTATGATATGATGATTGATTTAATGGCGGCCAAAGATCAGGCGGGTATCGACTACCTGATCGGTTTGATTAATCACAAAGATCCGGTGGATGCGGTTAACTTCAACGAGAAAGAGAACTCCAAGATTGAAGTAGCCGTGCGTACCTACTATTACGATGAGAGTGACGAAAGCAAGTTCGAGCAGAAGCAGGTAGAAGGCAAGACCATCTTTTCCCTTCCCACCATGGTGGTGACCGAAGAGGCCAAACGCCTGAAGGAAGCAAAGAAAATTTCTTCGTTTGATAAAGCCGCGCTTGCCAAGTTCTCTAAAGTATTGTTCGATGCGGGCAAGAGTGATTTGAAACCTCAGTACCATACTGAACTGGAAAACATGGTAGCGGTATTGGCTAAATATCCGGATCTGGGTGTGGAGATTTCAGGTTTTGCTTCGGCAGAAGGATCAGAGCAATTGAATCGTGAACTGTCCAACAAGCGGGCCATTGCCGTGCTGGATTATCTTAATCACAAGGGGGTGGTGCGCAGAAGAATTGTAGCCAAAGGATACGGTGCCTCGAAGGATCAGAATGCAAGCAAGGAAGAGGGAAGAAGAGTAGAAGTAAGGGTGGTGGATTTGAACGCCATCGTTTCTCAGGTCAAATAGTTTTAAGAACCATATTTTTTATGCAATAGCAGCAGCGATGTTGCTATTGTTGTTTAACGGCGATGCTATTTCATTTTCAGATGGATACATCTGTTTCTAAAGTTTATTGTTTGCTCAAAGTAAGCTGTAGTCAAATGCCTTGCGCCGGATTGTGTGATGAATCATGTTCAGTGACAGGTAGAGGTGGGCAGGCTCGTCATGAGAGATTCTTCTTATATGGATCAGGCTGCTCGAGGACCGTTACGTAACGATCATTAATCAATGCTTATGGAGAAACCCGCTTATTTCTTTAGTGAATTTCCTGGGCTCATCAATGAAAGCGAAGTGACCGCTTTTTGAAAATACCTGGAGCGAAGAGTGAGGTAGTGAACGCTGTAATTTTCTGGAGGCCGCCAATGGAATGGCATCGGCTTCTCCGTGAATAATGAGAACCGGAAAAGAAAGTGATTTTAACTGATCGTAGTAATTGTAGTGAGCCAGATCGGGAGCGAGTCCGGTGTATAGTATTTTGCTTGCTTCTACGTAGTTGGAAGGAACATTAACGTTTAATTCATTAAAGTGCTGAGGGAGATAGAACGCATTGCGGAAAGAGAGTAATAGTAATTTTTTATAGGCATCACCATCGCCTTTTCTGAAAGCGGGAGAGCCCACGATCATCGCGCGACTGGTGCTGTCTTCGCTGGTCACTTTACTCAGTTGTGCGTTCCTCATTTCCTGGTCAAACTCTTTACTTAAAGGCACCGGGTTACAAAAGATGAGTGTCTGCACATGCTGGCTGTAGCTGATGGCATAACTGGTAGCGGGAATTGCTCCCCACGAATGGGCAAACAGATTTATTTTATCTGCACCGATTTCTTTACGAATCGCCTCGATATCATTAACAAAAAACGACAGTGACACCGAATCGGGAGAAGGTAATGCGGATTGACCACTGGCACGCTGATCATAAAAAATAAGCTTATACTTTTTTGCCAACGCATTCATGTGAGGCATAAAGTACGATTGATTCAAGCCCGGGCCACCGTGCACTACCAGCAACGGTTCACCTTCGCCCAGGATCTTTACATAGAGGTTGGTTCCATTGATTTTCTTACGTCCATCCACTTGCACTTTCTGAGCATAAGTGGTCAATGAAATGGTCAGCAACAGGAGGCTACCTAAAAGTTGATTTACCATTTCCTTGCTTTATAAGATAAGACAGCACCTGTAAGCGAAGCCATACCGCCAACCAGGCCACCCACTAAAGCAGTCAGTAAAAACAGTAGCGGCACTGTTTGTGTAGGAAACAGACGGGCTACTTTTTCGGTAAGTATCGATTGACTTTCATGATCGATGTAGAAGGCAACAGTAAACCAGAGCAGGCTGATGCCGATGAACCCTGCAAAGAATGACTTCCAGCCGGAGTGAGCGAACAGGTATCCAATGACAAATACGCCAATGGCCATCGTCCACCAGGGCAGGAACGTCTGCAGGAGAAAACCGACAGTGAGAACAGCAATAATCTGAAGAAGCAATCGCATGATGTGTGTAAATGCGTTTTTGATTTTTTAACAGCGTATAAGGAAACCCATCGGGGGCCAATCCTGTAAGCGCTTTTAAATATACAAAAAACACCAATTAACTAAGGGAGAGACACGCTCTCTGCTCCACGATTTCCTGCGTTACTTTCATCAGGCTGCCTGACTTTCCTGTATTGGAAAATGAAAGAGTTCTTTTTGTGCGAGGCGTTCTTTCAGTTTCATATCGATTTCCTCGAAGAAGAGGGTGTTGGTCAACTGAACGAAATCATACTTCATCACGGAGTCCAGTAGTGGCTGATACCTCATCATACTGATACCTCCATTTTTGATAGCCACTAATCTGGCCTTGAGCTGATCCAGTAGCGTACCGCTTACCTTACGGTTGAATTTGTAGTCGATGTAGCGATCAAGACCGCTGCGGAGCAATGCATCAATTAAGTTGGTGCGGTGTTCCTGTAAAATGACCCGCAATTGAAGAGAGATGAATTCGGGATCCTGATCTTCAATTCTCTTGAGTCCTGTACCAGTTTTTATCGTTTTCATTTTGCTAATTATTTTAGTTAAAATTACTAAAGCTAAATTTGTTAGTAAAATAATTCATGGAAATATTTTTCCTCAATTAAGCAACAATCTGATAATCAATGGTTTGGTGATTTCAGAGATCAGAAGAAAACAGGGAGAACTCTTCTGCGATGGCACCTGGAGGTGGATGGGTAAGCGCTTAATGAAGATAGCTCTTCTGGAACAAGAAGGAAATTTTTGCGAATATTAGATGGCACCTCTTCGTTTTTGGTGTTCCTTGTTACACTACAGAAAATGCATGTTTTGTTGGAAGGAATCAGCCATATAGTATCAATGACCTTCCCAACATTCTCCGCTTGACGGTTATCGTGATAACACCTGACACTGCAGAAGCTTTATTTTAGCTCTTCATGAAGTCGTTACAGCGATAGCTATTTTCTGTTCTTCAATATCGTTTATTTTTCTTCCGGTTTCAGCACCGTTTTCTGAAGCGTAACTGCAGTTAGTTGCTGTTCGCTCTGTGTAAATTTCAGCTGTGGAGGCCGTGCATTCGTCCAAGCCTCCATCATGTTGCCATAGTACTTGCTACCGGGGTTGCCCGATTGGCCGCCAGGGTAAATACCCCATGCTTTTACGCCCGTCTTTTCCAG
>JAHEZH010000180.1 GCA_023251155.1 Flammeovirgaceae bacterium
ATGTGAAATCCTATGATGAGGAAGATGAAATCGTTATCTCTTTAGCGACCGGACGAATCGAGGTAGATGCCTTCGGTAAAAAACAAATCCTTACACCGGGAGATCAGTTGCATTATGATAAGGCAACAAATTCATGTCAACGCCAACGTATTGATGTTGCTGAAGCAAGTGCATGGAAAGAAGGATGGATGGTATTTAACAGCACATGCCTGCGTGATGTCGTAAAAACGGCTGAACGCCAGTACGGCATACATGTCTTTATGAAAGAAGGTATCGCTGCGGAACGCAAAATCACACTGAAGGTGAAGCAGCGGGGTGTGGACAGCCTCTTTCAAGTGCTTTCTTATTCAACCGGATTAATGTATCAAATCAATGGTGATTCTGTCATCCTCGAACCGAAACACAATTAAACCTATCAACCCAATGGAAAATGAATGACCTGACGTAAAAAAAGAAACCCTCCCCGGTTAAAGGAAGGGCCTTGAGTTGCTTTAGTTGGCGCTGAAGCAGACTCTCCATGTTTCTCAAATGACCATTAAACCATTATAAAAACAATGAACAAAACTACTAAAAAACAGTGGGTCATACTACTGCTGCTTATGTCTAAACGAATGTTTCATGCCTGTTTACTGGTGTGCACGCTCTCCGGAACGTTGCTTGCATTCAAAGGAAATTCACAGAGTCTCACGGAGACCAAGGTGAATGTGGAAGCAAACAACGCGCGACTGATTGATATTTTACTTCAGATTGAAAAGCAAACGGACTTCCGCTTTTCCTATACGGATGAAGTCCGGCAGATTGAGAAGATGAACGTCCATGCAAAAGGAATGAGGCTGAATCTTTTGTTGGAAGAATTATCGCTAAAAGCCAAAGTGTCATTCAAGCAATGGAATGAAATGATTGCCGTGGCAAAGAATAAAGTATCCGTCACGCTAAATGACCCGTTTCAGGTTAGTGGGAAAGTAGTGGATGCCGAAACGGGAGACCCTATACCGGGAGTAAATGTACTCGTGAAAGGAACCACGCAGGGAGTGGTCACACCCGCCAGTGGCGAATACTCATTGATGATCGATCACCCGTCGGCTATCTTACTTTTTTCTTTTATCGGCTATATCTCTCAGGAAGTAGAAGTAGGTCAACAGTCGGTTATTAATATCTCCATGGCACCTGACACGAAAACCTTGCAGGAGGTTGTGGTGATCGGCTATGGAGAACAGTCACGGACCAAAGTGACCAGTGCAATTTCTCAGGTAAAACAAGATCAGCTAAGTCGTTATTCAGCCAGCAGCTTTGCCTTACAACTAACTGGGAAAGCAGCCGGTGTAGTCATCAATGATGCTTCCGCACAGCCGGGCACTGATCCACAGATTGTCATACGTGGCCTGGGAACACTTACCGCCGGGAGAAACCCACTTATCGTAGTAGACGGCTTTCCTTTATCCGAGGGAACACCCTTTAATTCGATCAACCCTCAGGACATCGAGTCAGTGGAAATACTAAAGGATCCATCATCTGCCGCTATCTACGGGTCACGTGCAGCAAATGGTGTGATTTTGGTTTCGACAAAAAAAGGTAAAAGCGAATCATTGAAAATTTCGTTTGATGCCTATACCGGATTTCAGGATCGTGCTGACAAAGTGAAATATGCAAATGCGGAAGAGACCGCCTTGTTTTTGACCGAGGCAAGAGATTGGGGGTATGTCTCTAAAAATCCAGCGAACAGAAGTAGTAACGATGATCGTGTAACGCGACTAGCAAAAGGAGCGAGTCTGCGTGAGTTGCGTTTGAATTACCTGCAGCCTTATCTTGACAAACAACCCGGATTGACGGACACCAACTGGCTCGATGAAATCTATCGAAAAGGAAGAATTTCCAGCTATAATTTAGCATTATCAGGTGGCTCTGAAAAAACAAACTACTATGTGTCCGCTAATTATTTCGATCAGGAAGGCCTCGTACTGAACAATGAATTGAAACGTTTGAGCGGAACAATAAAGATTGATTCCAGGATTTCAGATCGCTTGCATTTTGGTATTTCGGTCAATCCTTCCTATACAAGACAGGATTACATCGACAATACCAGCGATTTTTCTACTGACCCGATATCCGGATTATTTATCATGTATCCGTTCTTTTCTCCTTACCGGGCAGATGGGTCGCTATCAATCAGTGAACAGATCGTTGCCAACACTCCTGAGGATGGCGCACTCGGTGAGAACATTGTTGCTCTGGCCACCAAGATTAATAACCAACGAACTTACTTCCGCAATTTTGGAAACACCTCGTTAAGCTTTGAGCCGGTGAAAGGATTGACATTCAAAACGATGTTGGGCTCAGACGTGGTAAGCAATTTTTTCGATTTTTATAATCCTTCCGATGTGGGCCAATACAGGGGAACAGCACCCAAGCCAGCAATAGCAAAAGAAACACGCGACTTTAACATCAACTACCTCATCGAGAACACTGTCAACTTTAGCCGCACATTTAATGATCATAACCTGTCTGTACTAGGAGGCTATACCTTTCAGAAAGAGACAGGACGTAATACAGTTGTCACAGGATCAGGAATTTCAGACGATAAAATTCCGAACATAGGTGGAGCTAGCGCCTTTGCGGCCACAGCTGATCGGTATACCTGGGCACAGGTGTCTTACCTCGCACGATTACAGTACGACTATATGGACCGTTATCTGTTCTCAGCTACGGTACGAAGAGATGGTTCTTCACGATTTGGTGATGACAGTAAATGGGCCACATTTCCATCGGTTACCGCTGGATGGATTCTTTCGAACGAATCGTTCTTCCCGCAAACAACTGTTTTGACTTTTGCCAAACTGCGGGCCTCCTGGGGAACATCCGGTAATAATCAAATCAGTAACTATGGTTCAAAGGCATTGGTGAATTCCGCTAATTATGTATTTGGAAATACATTAGGACCAGGCTTTGCGGCCAGCACAACGGCAAACCCCAACCTTTCATGGGAGACAAAAACTTCAGTCAATGCAGGCCTCAATGTAGGACTTTTCAATAAGTTCAATGTAGGAGCAGACTACTACCGCTCTATCTCCAATGACCTGTTGCTGAACGTGCCCATACCCGAGCAATCCGGATTTAATTCTTCCTTACAAAACATTGGTGAAATCAAAAACACCGGCGTGGAAATAGAACTGTCCAGTAACCTCCTAAATCTTGGACCACTGAAAGGGGAGTTTAGTGCGAACGGGGCAACCAATCAGAATGAAGTAATGAAACTGGCACCGGGGCAAAATCAGATTCTGACTGGATCAGAAAGCACTTTCCTCACTAAGATCGGGGGCCCGATAGCGGAATTATATGGCTATCAAGTAACGGGTGTATATAAAAGTCAGGAAGAAATAAACAGCACACCACATCTTGCCGGTACATTGATAGGAGACTATAAGGTAGAAGATCTGACCGATGATGGTATCATCGATCTTGCCGACCGGAAAGGATTCGGATCATACAATCCCAGGTTCACTTATGGCTTCAGCAGCCGGTTGGAATACAACAGTTTTGATCTGAGTTTTTCGTTCAACGGAATTGTAGGTCGTACACTCTATGATCGGGGTTTTGCATTGCAGAGTGAATCCGGTGAAGGGTTTGGAGTACCCACCAAATACTACTTTGACCACCGCTATCATCCGATTGATAATCCGGATGGAACATTGGGGCAACCCAATCTGGGTAACTTTAGTAATGCCAGAAAGAGTGTTCGCGGATCCAGCCTGTTCTTTAGTGATGCCGATTATCTTCGCCTGAGAAATATTCAAATTGGATATAACGTTCCACAGGTAGTTTTGGATCGACTCAGGTTGTCACGTGCACGCTTGTATATCACAGGCAATAATCTGCTGACCATCACTAAATTTCATGGCTTTAATCCAGACGCTACTTCTACGGGTAACTTATTAACCAATGGTCTTGCCTACGGAAATTATCCAATAGCAAAATCATACATCGTGGGAATCAACATCACACTCTAAAATCAAATGGCAATGAAAAACAGATTATACCTTTTTATACTTCCGTTATTGATCCTCTCTTCCTGTGAGAATGAGCTTTTCCAGAATCCGCAAACATCAAAAGAACTAAAGTCATTCTTAAGCAACCAGACTGAAGTAGAAGAATATGTGAATGCGGTGTATGGTAATCTTCAGTTTAACGGAGTATACGGACTTTACCTACCTGCTATGGCAGAGATTCCTTCGGACAACACCTTCGATGAAGTGCCCGCTAATGACAATGGTGCATACGGTCAACTGGATGAATTTAATCCGACAGCCAGTAATGATATTATCGAAGCGATATGGAAAGATTCGTACGCAGGTATTCAAAAAGCAAACGTGGTATTGAATCGCATTAATGATGTTCCTTACGCCATAGATGCAACGAAGCAATCACGCATAGGTGAAATGGAGTTTATCCGGGCCTTACATTATTTCAATCTGGTAAGGATATATGGTGCTGTGCCTTTGGTAACGAAAGAGACCACTGACCCTAACGCGTATTTCGGACAGGGGAGAACTCCACAGGCAGAAGTATATGCACAAATTGTTAAAGATCTCACGGATGCTATTACCCGACTTCCTGTCTCCTCAACTCAGCCAGGACGGGTGATTAAAACTGCTGCACAAGCACTGTTGGCCAAAGTACACCTCACGCAAGGGAATTATGAGCAAGCTAAAACTAACCTACAAGCTGTCATCAGCTCCGGTAAGCATAGTTTGCTACCAACGCCTGCTTCTATTTTTTCATTGAACAATGAGAACAATGCGGAGATTATTTTTGCGGTACAATTCGCTTCAGGGATCAATGGAAACGCAGAAGGAAGTACCATGGCTCAGCAGTTTAGTCCATCGGGCTCCGTAAGCGGTGCAAAGGGACACAATCTTCCAACAAAGAGTTTATACAATCTTTATGCCGCTCAGGATTTACGTAAGGGCATTTATCTGGATGTAACAAAGGCAGGAATACCATTTACTAAGAAACTGACGTTGCCCACTTCCGTCATTACCGATGGTGGCAGTGATGTAGTGGTGCTTCGTTACGCAGATGTGTTGTTAATGATGGCTGAAGTGGAAAATGAATTAAAGGATGTGACTTCATCCGCTGCTTACCTCAATCTGGTGAGAACCCGAGCCGGACTATCGGCAACGAGTGCCAGCACTCAGCAAGAAATGCGCAGCGCGATCGCACTGGAACGAAGACTGGAATTGATTGGCGAAGGCCACCGCTGGTTTGATTTGTTACGAACAGGTCAGGCCATCACGGTGATGAATCAATGGTTTAAGGACAACAATAAACTGATTACTATTGATGCGCACCATCTGGTGATGCCTATACCGCAAAGTCAGATCAACACCGATCTTTCGATCAAACAAAACGACTTATATTAATTCAACAGTCCTCTGGAATTTATTTCCGGGGACTTTTTTTCTAATTAACTAATCCATCATGAAATCTTTAAAATTATCAGTTGTATTACTGTGTTTCTTTATAACAAATAAGATTGTTGGTCAATCAAAAGAACTGAACGATTTGATTGATCAGTTCAAAAATCCAGGTAAAGGTGTGTTGGTAGCGGCCCACCGGGGTGATTGGCGAAATGCACCCGAGAACTCCATCCGTGCAGCGCTCAACTGCATCGCGATGGGGGTCGATATTGTTGAAACCGATGTGCGTAAAACCAAAGATGGTGTACTCATCATTATGCACGATGAAACACTGGATCGGACAACATCAGGTAAGGGAAAAGTAAATGAGGTCACTTACGAATATGTACGCACCCTTTTTTTAAGAGATGGTGCAGGGCATCCCACATATCAGCGCGTTCCCACCCTGGAAGAACTGATGAGTGCTGTGAAAGGAAAACGAATTCTGATTAACCTGGATAAAAGCTGGGATAATATACCCGAAACCTATGCCGTTTTAAAGAAAACAGGGACCATTAAACAAGGGATATTTAAAGGATATGAAACGCTAAATGAAGTGAAATCAAAAATTGGAAGTTTATTGGATAGCATTATGTATATGCCCATGGTGAAGCAGGAATACAAGTTATCATCTGATAGAGCTATACCCGCAACCGATTTTGTCAACGACTATTTAAAACAATCGAAGGTGGTGGGTTTTGAAGTAGTGTATGGTGCTCAGAAAAGTAGTACGATCGCCAATGCGGTTATTTCGATCAGGAAAGAGCGAATGACAGTATGGATCAATTCCCTTTGGGCTGATTTGTGTGCCGGGCATGACGATGAATTAGCGATAGAACAGCCCGAAGTAAATTGGGGATGGATAATCCAGCAGGGTGCGAATGTAATACAAACAGACCGCCCGGAAGCATTACTGAAATACTTGGCAAGCAAAAATCTCCACCAATTGTATAGTAAGTGAGCGTTCAATAGGGTGATAGTGGAAATTCCGTAATGCGGGATCCCTGATTTTAGTGTTGGGTGACCACACTATACTTATCGTTAGTAGGTCGCTCTGCGATTTATAATTAGTACATAGTGCGAAAGGAAGTAGTCAGGCAGTGTGCGGGGATAATTGTTTCGATTAATACCATTCCATTAGTTCTCCTACTAGTGTTATTGAAAATTTCCACTAACTAGCTTATTCCCTGACTTTAAAGCAGCATAAAATTTCCCTTGGTACAGGGCATCGGCCGCCTTTTTATTTTGGACATAAGCTATAAGTAAGTATAAGAACGATAATCATTTTGCTTTCCTCTGAACTATAGAATCCATCCATTCAAATAATTCATTTAAATCATAATCACCGCTATGTGGAACATCCCAAGGTAGTTCCAGATTAACATCATATCCCTTGTTCTCTAAAAGCGTAGATAACATTACCGATATGGCTAGTCCAGTGTCTTTGTCTTTAGAACCGTGGCGTATACGCCAGTGGGCGGCAGGTTGTGTCTTTGGATCAGTGATGTAGTACATCGGATTCATCATCTTGATGATTTTCTGGTCAGCGATAGTCGAACCAGCTATACTGGAATGCAGCTGACCATACTTTGTAAAATGGAGCTTGTCCGAGGTAGCAGTGCCGAATAGCTGATTCTCTCCAGTAGATTCATCCAGTGCATCGAATGCCGGAGGTGTCTTTTGTCTTTCCATGTACACGATATAGTTGTTCCAGTCCAGATCAATTACCCTACCGCCTTTAATAGTAATCCATTGGTGTGCTGATAAATCTTTGCCACTGTTTAGGGCAATCTGTGCAGAAGCTACAACATAGGATTTGACTAACTCTTTAAAATTACCATCACCGTTTCCGTCCAATGTCAATATTTTTCCTTGCCTGTCTTTCAGTTGTAAACTGTTGAGATAAGTAGGGAAGGCTTCCTTTAAATCCTTAGATATGGCAATCTGCTCAGCTGAGAGATTTTGTGGACTCTGATCATTGGCAAAGGGATCACGTCGCTTGTATGAATGGATACCATAAAATTGCCACTCGTAGGCAATGTCTGCGTGGTCCAGATTGGTAATGGGACAGTAGGATGAAACGGCAAAAATATTATCCTTGGCGTTAGCAGCACCTAATGCTTTTAAATACATTTCATAATCAGGGTGGTTGCCTGTAGCACCAAGAAGTGCTGACATTGCGCCACCTGCACTCGTGCCATTCGAAATTATTTTACCCGCATCGCCTGGTATTTTCTTATCGTTGAATTTTAGATAACGAATAGCCGCTTTCAGGTCGACAATACCAGCGGGAGCTTTTCCATCGCCATTGGTTCTGCCGCGCGCTCCAGCAGAGGCAACAACATATCCACGCGATAGTGCTTCGAGTACCGTATTCCTTCGCGGACCCGTTGATTCTGGCGGTCGTTGATGGCCTAGTCGGATTTGCTGTTCCTGTCCGTTGGAGGGTGGACGCATACCCATGACTTGCATCTCGGTTGAAGCAGGCTTTGCCGGCATGTAACCCCCAATCTGATTCGGGAAAAAGATAGGAGCGTTTTCTGCGGTGTAGGTACCAATGCTTTTACCATTAAAATATTCTTCCGGTATATAAATGTTCATCACCTGGTAGGCCGTATCCACAGGCTTCTCCATGTAGATGATTTTTTCGTAAGCCCTGACCTTAAATGTTTTTTCATTTAAAGTCAGTGTTTTTGTCTGATAAGAGGACGGATCGAAATCTAGCTTCATAATTTTTTGTGCACAGGTAATTGTCAAGGTCAGTAAATAGGCTACCAGTAGTAGTTTAACTCTTTTCAGCATAGCGAATTTTCTTTATTCAAATTGAATTTGGATTTACCACAAAACTGTATTTAAACACTTTTTTTTGCTTAAAAATATCGTATTCTAACATCATGTAGTATACCTGTCTTTCCATTTTCTACCAATGTGCCTTGGGAAAGAACAAAAGCGATTAATTAATCGATCATTCACATCGGATCTAATCAAAGAAGTTTTCTTAATTCATTTTTATTGGGAGCGGAGGAAAAATGATGATAACTACTATCCGTTAGTGTTCACGTTTAACTCGTATCAACGCGAGAATAGTATTCTTAAATAGAGGGAAACTCCAAAGAAAGTATCATGTGGATGATTTTTCGACTTGGTGTATCGATCAATCAGACTTAGCCTCTCTTTATGGATTTTACTCTATAGAATTTATATTCTGAAGATGATTTGATCAGGATTCATTGCGTTGATTTGATCTCAATTTCTTAACGGATTATTCAAAAAGTCAAGAAACGGTTTGTATAGATACATTCAATAATTCTACCGTGCGAAAAGAGTCACTCACAGTTCGGCGCGTGTATTTGAACTAAAAGTTATCAGTGTTCAATTCATTCGATCTAGCTTTAAAAATCTAAGATGTGAAGGTTATGACAATACCCTTCCATTGCGATACCAACCACAGCTTAAAGCGTACTATGATCATTTCGATTGTCAATCATAAAGGCGGAACTGGTAAAACCACTACTTCCATTAATTTGGGAAGTTCATTGGCAGAAGCAGGATATCGCGTTGTTTTGGTTGACCTTGATGCCCAGGGCAGCCTCACTTATTCGTTGGGGATTGATGATCGGAGCCCCACGATCGCAGATGCTTTTCATGGAGACGCCACGGTTCACCAGCTTATAATCGAGCGCGAAGGAATGGCTATCCTTCCTGCAGGTGCAGGATTGGCAGATGTGGAACTGGCCATAGCGAAAGCAGACGAACGTTTCAATCATCTGAGCACTCTCTTGCAAGAGTTGCCCGATTACGATTTTGTGTTGATCGACTGCCCGCCATCGCTTTCATTGTTGACACTAAATGCGCTGGCCGCCTCAGACTATATTCTAGTGCCCATGCAGATGGACGTGCTGGCGTTGCGTGGGTTAGATTCGATGTTGGAAACAGTACGAAAAGTCAATGCTATCCACCCACGATTGACAGTACTGGGTATCGTTCCGGTCATGGTGGATACCCGCAAGAATATGCATCAGGAGATTTTAAAATACATTCAGTCCAATTATACCGAGCATGTGTTTACGCAGGTCATTCATACCAGCGTAAAGGCGGCCGAAGCACCTTCGTTTGGCAAGAGCGTGGTAGCGTATGCACCCCAATCTACTACCGCCATTGATTATAGAGCCTTAGCGAAAGAGGTAGTGAGAATGACAAAAAAAAATCAGCAACAACGACCAATAACGATTAATGATTAACTAATACCTACTCATATGGCACTCGGCAATAATCTAAAGAAAGAAAAATTACTCCCCAACGGCACAAATGAAATTCAAAAAGAAATCTTAACTGAAAACAGAATAACTATGGAAACACAATTGCAGACAGAACCTGTAAAATCCAAAAGCAACGGCAACCATCAAACAAGTGATCAAATGCTGGACATGAAAGGGCAGCTGGATGCGATCAACCAGGCATTTGCATTTATTGAATTCGACACACAAGGAGTGATTATAAAAGCGAATGCTATTTTTCTGGAAGCGTTGGGCTATTCGCTGAGAGAGATCGAAGGCAAACATCACAGCATGTTTGTGGATGCGGCTTACGCCCGAAGCAACGAGTACAAAAAATTCTGGAATGACTTACGCACGGGCGAACCACAAACAGGCGAGTTTGCGCGTATCAATAAAAATGGCGAAGTGGTTTGGTTGCAGGCCAGCTACACTCCCGTGGCCGATGATAACGGTAAGGTAGTTAAGGTGATTAAACTCGCTACGAATATTACTGCTTCTAAAGTAGTAAATGCGGACTTTAGCGGACAGGTGGAAGCCATCGGGAAATCGCAGGCTGTGATTTCCTTTAACATGGATGGTACCATCATTAGTGCCAACCAAAATTTCCTGACCCCGATGGGGTATACACTCCAGGAAGTACAAGGAAAGCATCATCGCATTTTTATTGATCCCGAATATGCGCGCAGTGCAGCTTATACAGAATTCTGGGCTAAACTGAATCGGGGGGAATTTGTAGCCGAAGAATTTAAACGGATCGGAAAAGGTGGAAAAGAAGTTTGGATTCAGGCATCCTACAATCCAATCTTTGATTTATCCGGAAAGGTTTTTAAAGTAGTAAAGTTTGCCACCGATGTAACCGAACAGAAATTAAAAAATGCCGATTACGAAGGTCAGTTGATGGCCATTGGTAAATCCAATGCAGTGATTGAATTCAATATGGACGGTAGCATCATTACGGCCAATGATAATTTTCTCTCTGCTTTGGGTGGCTATTCGCTCAACGAAGTGAAAGGCAAGCACCACCGTATGTTTGTGGATTCAGCCTATGCCCGTACTGCAGAATATGCTGACTTTTGGAAAAAATTAAATAATGGCGAATTCCTGGTGGGCACCTACACCCGTATTGATAAGCGTGGCAAAGAAGTTTACATTCAAGCATCGTATAATCCGATCATGGATTTGAATGGCCGACCTTTCAAAGTAGTGAAGTATGCTTTAGATATGACCGAAGTGATCCGGGCCATCAAAGGAATGGCCGCAGGCGATTTAAGTATTCGTTGCGATGAATCCGTTGATAACGGAGGCCTTACAGCCGAAATCAACAAAGCCTTGGAAAACTTGAATTCTGTTTTAGGTCAGATCAACCAAGGATCAGATATAGTGGCCAAGTCATCCAACTTATTGCAGAAGAAAGTGGAAGACATGAAGCGCAACACGACCGAAGTAGCCACCGCCATTGCGCAGATGGCGAAGGGAGCGCAAGACCAGGCACAGAAAACAGATGAGTCTTCTAAACTCGTGAACCATGTTATGACATCCGCAAGCGAAATGGAGAAGAAGGCCAACGTGATCAACAAAGCAGCGGAGCGAGGTTTGGAAAGCTCGAACCAGGGAATGAAGACAGTGAAGGTGTTAGTAGAGAATATGACAGGGATTAAAGATTCCGCAAGTCAGACTTCACAATCCATTGAGGTATTGACCAAACGCACCGAAGAAATAGGACGCACATTGAAGGTGATTACAGACATTGCCAGCCAAACCAACTTGTTGGCTTTGAATGCAGCCATTGAAGCAGCCCGTGCAGGCGATGCTGGAAGAGGTTTCGCGGTGGTGGCTGAAGAGATTCGTAAGCTGGCCGAAGAT
>JAHEZH010000181.1 GCA_023251155.1 Flammeovirgaceae bacterium
CAGAATTGTAATAGGGTGATGTATTTTTGATGTAGGTATAAAAAGGCGTGTGATGTAGTATTGTTGAGGCGGTAAAATTGAAATTAGGTTGTAAGAGTGCAATGTTTGCGGCGTAATCAAACGTTTGCGGCAACGAATACTTGAAGGAGTTGCCTCTCACATTTAAACCAAATTTTAACCGCATGAAAACAAAATTACTGGTGCTCTTGATGCTCCTGTCATTGGCCAGTCAGGCTCAAAACCTGATCAAAGGCAAGGTGACAGACGAAAACAATCAGCCACTACCAGGGGTAAACATCATTGTAAAAGGAACTACCCAAGGTTCAACAACTGATTTTAACGGGGAATACGCCCTTCAGCTGCCTGACGGAAATGCCGTAGTGGTGTTCTCGTTTATAGGCTACCTCACTCAGGAAGTTCAGGTGAGCGGAAGATCTGTGATTGATCTGAAAATGAACCCTGATCTCACCCAATTAGAAGAGGTAGTAGTGGTGGGTTATGGTACTCAAAAGAAGAGTGTCGTGACCGGAGCAATTTCCAGTGTGAAATCCGATGCGCTGGAAAATATGCCTGTAACCCGTATTGAACAATCGTTACAAGGACGTACTTCAGGTCTTACGATAACTGCTCAATCCGGACAACCGGGAGCAGCCGCAACAGTACGGATTCGCGGAACCACTTCAATCAACGTAAGTGATCCATTGTATATAGTAGATGGAGTGCAGATTGGTGGAGGTATTGAATACCTGAACCAGGCAGATATTGAATCGATTGAAGTATTGAAAGATGCTGCGTCTGCTTCTATTTATGGAGCACGTGCTGCCAATGGAGTGATTCTGGTTACCACCAAGAAAGGAAAATCAGGACAGATGAGTGTATCGTATAATGGATACATAGGTACTCAGGCTCCGTGGAGAAAACTTAATTTGTTGAATGCTACCGAATATGCTACACTTTTGAATGAAGCCACCGTAGCAGGTGGTGGAGCAATTCGCTTTCCCAATCCACAGCAGTATGGTGAAGGTACCAACTGGCAAAATGAAGTATTCAGTAACAGTGCTCCTATCAAAAATCATGAACTTAGCCTTGCTGCCGGTACAGAAAAGTCAACCTACTTTGCTTCGTTCGGTTATTTTGATCAGAACGGTATTGTGGCACCCGATCATTCTCAATTCAAAAGATTAACGGCACGTTTCAACTCCAATCATAAGATATCCAAGTATGTAACTTTTGGTAATAATATCGGTTATACACACATTCAATCTAAAGGTATCAGTACCAATAGTGAATATGGATCTCCGCTTAACCGAGCCATCAACATGGACCCCATCACACCTTTGGTGATTACGGACCCTGCTATACTCAATGACCCTACCAGTATTTATAACACCCAGCCCAACATTGTAAGAGATGCGGAGGGAAGACCTTATGGCATTTCCACTATTGTTACTTCTGAAATATTGAATCCTGTGGCGGCCTTGCAAGTTCAGCAACAACAGAAAAACTGGTCGGATAAAATTGTAGGCAATGCATTTCTTGAAATAGAACCTTTTGCCGGACTGAAGATAAAGAGCAGTATCGGTGTGGATTTGGCGTTCTGGGGAAATGAAAATTTCTCTCCGCTCTTCTATTTAAATGCGACTAACCAGAACGTATTGAATGACTATTCACGGGCACAGAATCACGGTTTGTTCTGGGTGTTTGAAAATACCGTGTCTTACACCAGGTCATTAGATAAGCACAACTTTACTGCATTGCTCGGAACAACCGGCCAGCGCAATTATGGTGAAAATGTAAATGGTACGGTTACAGGAATTCCTGCTACCAATTTAAAGAATGCTTCGTTAGGCTTCCCTGTTACTCAGGCTAATCAATATTTTGGAGGAAGTGAATACCAAAACACATTGTCTTCACTTTTCGGCCGTCTTACTTATAACTACGATGAAAAATATTTATTCACAGGAGTTATTCGCAGAGATGGATCTTCGCGCTTTGGCCCGAATAATAAATTTGCGGTGTTCCCATCTGCTTCAGTGGGTTGGGTAGCATCACGTGAAGGATTCTGGCCTCAAAACGATGTGGTTAATTTTCTGAAAGTAAGAGTTTCTTATGGAGTAACCGGAAATGATAATATTAGCGACTTTAGGTATTTATCTACCGTAAGCGGAGGAAGAAACTATACACTAGGTACAGGAGCAACAGCATCATTGATTAACGGTGTAAGCCCCAATGCCATCTCTAATCCTGATTTGAAATGGGAGCAAACTGCTCAGGCAGATGTGGGTTTTGAAGCAACCGTTCTGAATGATATAACCGTAACATTCGATTACTTCAAGAAAAAAACAACAGGTATGCTGCTGGATATAGCGGTGCCTTGGTATGTAGGAAATAATGGCCCTGTAGGTAATGTGGCCGACATGGAGAATACAGGTTACGAATTAGAGCTGGGCTATCGTAAACAGGTAGGAGAGGTTAACTTCTCGGTAAATGGTAACATTACTTACTTGACAAATAAGGTTACCTATCTCGGTGCTGATAAGAAATTTCTTGGAGGCCAGACTTTCGGACCACAAGGAGTACAGATGACACGTACGGAAGTAGGCCGTCCTATAGGTTTCCTTTATGGATTTAAAACGGCAGGAATATTCCAGAATGCAGCTGAAGTAGCTTCCTATACGAATGGTGAAGGTGAATTATTGCAACCTAATGCATCGCCTGGTGATATCCGTTTTGTCGATTACAGTAATGATGGTAAGATCGACAATGAAGATCGTACTATGATTGGTAATCCTACACCTGATTGGACGTATGGCTTTACTGCCAATGCGAGCTACAAGAATTTTGATCTGGTTGTATTTGGTCAGGGTGTAGCGGGTAATGATGTATTCCAGGCAATCCGGAGATTTGATTTACCTACCGCGAACTGGACAGCCGAAGCGCTTAACCGCTGGACAGGTGAGGGAACTTCCAATTCATTCCCCCGCCTGGTGTTGAGTGATCCGAATCAGAATTTCAGCCGCAGCTCTGATTTTTATGTAAAAGATGCTTCTTACTTCCGCATCAAAACACTGCAAATCGGTTACTCAATACCAAAGTCAGTGATCAGTAAAATCGGATTGAATAAACTGCGTGCCTATGTGATGGGTAACAACCTGTTCACATTCACTAAGTACACTGGCTTTGATCCTGAAATCAGCGGAGGTGTAGATCGTGGTCTCTATCCACAAGCCCGTGCTTACATGGTAGGTCTTAACATTGGATTATAATCGTAGACATGTTTATGAAAAAGAATATCAAAATATATGCAGCGGCTTTGTTGTCAGTAGCCATGACATGCTCTGCCTGCGATAAAGACTTTTTGGAACTGAAACCCAAAGGAACGCAGCTGGAAGGTAACTTCTACCAAAATCAAACAGAAGTATTTCAAGGTTTAGTATCTGTGTATGATGTTGTTCAATGGGGAACATCAGGCGGCTATACAATGAAAATGCCGCTGTTAAGTACAGCATCGGATGATTGCTATGCAGGAGGAAGTGATGCTTCCGATCAACCAAGCTGGGTGGCGTGGGATAATTTTACATTAGATCCATACCGTGGTCCGCAAACGGGCTTATGGCAAAAGAGCTATACGGGTATATACCGTGCCAATCTTATATTATCGAAAATAGATGCGGTGGCAAACCTGGATGCTGCTTTTAAAACAAGAACGATTGCTGAAGCCAAAACGCTCAGAGCTTATTTCTACTTTGACCTGGTTCGCTACTTTGGAAGAGTACCTCTTATTACCAGCGCAATTCCAACGGCGGAACTGTACTCGCAACCGCAGGTAGAACCGGCAGCTATTTATGCACAGATTGAAAAAGATTTGACGGAAGCAAGAAACGATCTGCCTGCCAAAACTAATTTCTCAATGGATGGAACTGAAAAGGGAAGACTAACTAAGAGTGCGGCTACCGCATTGTTAGCTAAAGCCATTCTTTATCAGAACATAACTACCCGTATGGCTGAAGCGGCAGCACTGTTCAATGAAGTGAATACAACAGCCGGTTATAAGCTGTTACCCAACTATGGTGATATTTTCAATCCTGATAATCAGTACAACGAAGAGTCAATTCTTGAAATTCCTCATTCCAATCTGGCCGCATGGGGCGACTGGGGCTGGGTAAATGGTGGTGAAGGTAACGTGGCTGTTCAGTTTGTTGGTCCTGCTGATTACAACGGAGCTACTTATTCTAATGGATGGGGATTCTGTCCGATTACTGAAAGCCTTGCAGCTGCTTTAACAGGTGACCCCCGTTTTGAGCACACCATTATTGATGGCAAAGCAATGAAAGCGGCCGGAGCTACTTACAACGCGCGTTATCAGAATACGGACTATTTTATTCGCAAATATGCCCCGCTCAAAGCAAAGCGCTCTGCAGTTGGTACGCCGGAATTGAACTGGCCCATCAATGAAATTGAAATTCGTCTGGCCGATACTTATCTGATGGAAGCCGAAGCATTGGTGCGCGGAGGTGGTAATGCAGCACGTGCCAAAGAGTTGCTGGATGCGGTGCGCGGACGTGTAGGGTTGGGGTCAGTGCCGGCTACCCTGGATAACATTTTCAATGAACGCAGATTGGAGCTGGCGACAGAAGGTCATCGCTTCTTTGATCTGGTCCGCAGTGGACAAGCTAATACCGTACTTGGACCATCCGGATTTAAAACGGGTAAGCACGAAGTACTTCCTATTCCTCAACAGGAAATAGATGTAACCAACGGTGTGCTTAAGCAAAACAATTATTAATCAGTAATACAACGTGATTATGAAATCAGTATTCAATAAAAAATGGTATTCCGCCTTCGGTTTGGCGGTTGTGCTGTGTGTACTTTCGGCATGTAGTCCTGACTCCATTGATGGAGAGTTAGCTCCAGCTCCCGAATCGGGCGATGTAACTTTTACAGCAACACCCGATGCTTCCAATCCTAATATTATTCACTATAAAAATACAGGTAAGGGATTTATTTCCGTATGGGATTTAGGGAACAGTGCCACTGCGCGTGGAAGTGAAGTAACAGGCACTTACCCTGTAAAGGGTGATTATAAAGTAACCCTGACGATTATCACGGATGGAGGAACTACTTCTGCCTCCAAGACGATTAACATAGCTGCGACCAATCCATTAATGCTCAATATTCCTGTTTACAACTTCCTTACAGGTGGAGCTGACGAACTGGCGGGTAAAACATGGATAGTAGATAAAGATAGCAAAGGTCACTTAGGTATCGGGCCAGCTACTTCTGCAGGACCAGACTGGTATTCGGCAGCACCTAATGATAAAAACGGAAAAGAGATCTACGATGACGAGATGACTTTTCAACTGGGTGGTTTTGCATTCAACTACAATGCGCATGGAAAAATTTATGTGAATGAGGGTTATGGAAGCCAGTTTCCCGGTGCTGTGAAGGAAAATGGAGGCAATGATTTTATTGCTCCTTACACCTCTCCGGCAAACATGACATGGTCATTGAGTGAGGTCAGTAAAGATAAATGGCAACTGACCCTTAGTAACGGTGGTCACTTAGGCTACTATGTAGGAAGTACTTCTTATGAAATTCTGTCCATCAATGAAAATGAATTGTATGTGCGTCAGATTCAGGGTAACGTGGCCGCCAATGCATGGTATCAGAAATTTATACGCAAAGGTTACACCCGACCAGTAGTTCCACCGGAATACAAAATCGAAGATATCGAAGATGATTTCGAAGGTACAGGTAATGTAGTGTATGTAGGTGATGGAGGTGGCTCATTGGTAACGTACGATAACCCTGCACTTATTGGGATCAATACGTCAGCCAAAGTAGGTAAGTACGTTAAAGGCGATGGTAATGCAGCGGAGTTTGCCAACGTTCAAATCCGCAAGGCATATAAACTCGATATTCGTGAGCGTAACAAATTCAAACTGAAAGTATTCATCCCAGGATATAACGATTATACTACTGCCGGTGGCGAAAGCTGGCAATCGTATCAGACATTGCAGAAACAGGTTTCGATGAAGCTGCAGAACCGCGATCTGGAAGGTAACGCTTACACCACTCAGGCAGAGGTAAAAGCTAGTGGTTTAGCTACCGATAAATGGCTTGAACTTACCTTTGACTTCAGCGACTTTAAAGATCGTACCGATTTTGATCAGATCGTCATCCAGATTGGTGGAGAGGGTATCTTCACCGGTGGAACATTCTTTATCGATGATCTGGAACTACTCAAGTAAGTTTGGTTTAGTTTAAGTTAAGAGTGTATCCTTCTGTTCATTCAGGGGATACATTTCTTTTTTAACATTATAATGTATGACGAATAAACGGATTTTTTATTTGCTTGTGGTCATCTTCCTGCCGGCAATTGCCTTTTCTCAGGAGGGTTATGTCGACCTGATATGGGCGGATGAATTTAATGTGGATGGCGCTCCTGATCCTTCCAATTGGGGATATGATACGGGAGCAAATGGTTGGGGGAACAACGAGTTGCAGGAGTATACCACCTCGGGCAGCAATGTCCGGGTAGAGAATGGCATGCTTGTGATAGAAGCAAGAAAGAGTGGCGGTAGCTGGACATCGGGAAGAGTAAAAAGTCAGGGTAAAAGAAATTTCACTTACGGAAAAATTGTATTTCGTGCCAAGCTTCCTCCAGGGCAAGGTACATGGCCCGCGTTGTGGATGTTAGGCGAGGGCGTATCATCCATAGGCTGGCCTGCTTGTGGTGAGATTGATGTGATGGAGCATGTTGGCAAAAATCCGGGAATCGTGCATTCTTCATTGCATTCTACCTCCAGCAGTGGAAATACAGTAAATACCGGCACCACTACGGTAACTGATTTCAATAGCAATTTTCATCTGTATGAAGCACTCTGGACTCCGGATAAAATTCAGTTCTCGGTGGATGGTATAGCCTTTTATACCTATAATCCGGCATCCAAAACAAGTGCTACCTGGCCTTTCAATGCTCCGTTTTTTATTATTATGAATATTGCCATTGGAGGTAATTTCGGTGGGCCTGAAGTAGATCCATCACTCACCTTCGCACGCATGGAAGTAGATTATGTTCGTGTTTATCAGAACTTCAGTGCGCTTACTTTACAGGGACCATCTATCGTAGATAAAAATCAAGCGAATGTATCCTATAAAACCAATCAGATTCAGAATGCTACTTACGAGTGGACGCTGCCTCAGGGAGCACAGATTGTAAGCGGAGACGGGACCTCTTCCATTAATGTAAAATGGGGTGAGGCAGAAGGTGATGTGAAAGTGAAAGTGAGTTTCGGTGCTCAGGTAGCAGAGAAAAAAGTAAGTGTAGTTGTCGTGAAAAGCCCGCAAGGAAACGCATATTCTTTATTTGCACCTGACAACGATTTGACCTGGAATGTAAGCGATAAAACCAATACGTATAAAATTTCGGCTCCTGAAAATCAACTTCGTGTTGACTATACGGTGAAGCAGGTAGTAAATGTACCCGCATTGACAGGAGTGTTAACACGCCCTCTCAATCTAAGCGCTCACCCTATCCTGCATGTGCGAGCCAAATCAGCAAACAAAAGTAAAACACTGCTGATGCGTATGGATTGGATCGATGAAAATGAAGTAGGCACAACAAAATCTCCGGTATTTAATTTTAGTCCGCTGATCGATGATGGAGAGTACTATGATTATCGGTTTGATTATGCCAGCACGAACAACTGGCAATCGTCCAATGGTGCTGTTAATTCCGCACGTATTACTAAACTTAATTTTTACATCGACTTCGGAACGTTTGCTTCGCTTGGTTCCGACTCACTGTGGGTGGAGAATATTTGGGTGGAGCAGGCTGCAGCTTTGCCATTGATCCCAAACCGACCCTCACATTTAAAAGGAGCGATCAATAACGAAAACCTCGTCCTTTCCTGGAATGATAATGCAACAAATGAGACCGGATTCGAGATCCATGCGTCCTCTGCAAAAGAAGGTGTCTATTCAATGGTGAGTACCACGGCTGTCAATAGTCTATCGGCTTCAGTAGCCCATACAGCAGGTATGTATTATAAAGTGCGTTCGGTAAATGCGAATGGCCAGTCTTCATTCAGTAATGCATTTACTTACTCGGATATCGTTACCGGTATGGATAGAGAAGACAGTCGTATTTTGATGTACCCTAACCCTGCACATAACCAATTATTCATCGATCATTCATTCACTTCCCATGTATCAGGTCAGATAGTTGATGCTTTGGGAAGAAGTGTTCATCACTTTGAGAGTGCCGAGAAAACGATTCAATTGGAGTTACCCTTCTTATCTCCCGGATTGTATGTTGTACACATCCGTGCACGACAAGGAACAATAACCCGGAAACTACTTATCCAATAATTTACCTCCTATGACCTCCTTAAAAAATGTGCTGCTCGCATTCTGTATTACGTGGGTGATTACGCCAGCCCTCGCACAGCAAAAGCCATCGGCATCCGTTGATCAGAAAATTGAAGCGCTGATTTCTCAAATGACGATTGAGGAAAAAGCAGGGCAACTGAATATTGTGGTGGGCGAGACGATCAATACGGGCCCCACCATGCATACCGCCGAATCGAAAAAGTTTGATGAACAGATTCGTGCCGGGAAACTTACCGGCTTATTTAATGTGTATGGTGCTGCTTATACAAAGCGTCTGCAGAAGATTGCTGTAGAGGAATCAAGACTACATATTCCATTATTATTTGGTGCAGATATCATTCATGGTTTTAAAACGGTGACACCTATTCCGTTGGGAGAAGCAGCAAGCTGGGACCTGGACCTGATCCGAAGATCAGCGCAGATGGCAGCACGTGAAGCTACTTCAGCAGGTATCAATCTCAACTTTGCCCCGATGATGGATATTTCACGTGATCCGCGATGGGGACGAATATCGGAAGGTGCTGGTGAAGATACGTACCTCGGATCACGTATTGCCGAAGCCCGTGTGAAAGGTTTTCAGGGAGACAAGTTATCTGATCCTGCTACCATGGCGGCATGTCTGAAACATTTTGCTGCGTATGGGGCAGCGGAGGCAGGAAGGGATTATAATACGGCCGATATATCGGAACGCGTCTTACAGGAAATTTATTTACCTCCGTTCAAAGCGGCTATTGATGCAGGTGCCGCTACCGTCATGCCTTCTTTCAATGAGTTGGATGGTGTGCCGGCTACGGCCAACAGACATTTATTGCAGGACATTCTGCGCAAGCAATGGAATTTTAATGGTGCAGTTATTTCAGATTATGGAGCTGTAGGAGAGATGATCAACCACGGTTCGTCAGCAGATGGAAGTAAAGCGGTGATCCATTCACTGGAAGCAGGTACAGATATGGATATGATGTCGTACTTGTATATCAGCAAAATTCCTGAGTTGGTAAAAGCCGGCAGCCTGGATGTAAAATATGTAGATGCGGCTGTACGCAGAATACTAAAATTGAAATTCGATCTTGGCCTTTTCGATAATGCGTACCTCTATTCTGACGAAGTGCGTGAAAAGAAAGAAGTGAGATCGAAAGAGAATATAGCGTTGGCACGTGAGGTGGCCAGGAAGTCGATGGTATTGTTGAAGAATGATAATGGATTGCTGCCGTTACGATCATCGTATAAGAAGATTGCGGTGATAGGACCTTTGGCCGATAACAAGGAAGATATGAATGGTTCATGGTCGTTCTTTGGTGAAGCCACTCATCCGGTTTCTGTTCTCCAGGGGATTAAAGCCCGTGTGCCCGCTTCCACTGAAGTGGTATACCACCCGGGGTGTAATTTGTTTGACAATTCGCGCGATAAAATGACGGAAGCGATGACCACAGCTCAAGGCGCAGACTTGACCTTATTGGTAGTGGGGGAGAGTGCGGTCATGAATGGCGAAGCGGCTTCTCGTGCCGACATTGGATTGCCCGGTGTGCAGGAAGATCTGGTGAAAATGATTTCTAAATCCGGCAAACCGGTTGTCGTGGTTTTACTCAATGGAAGGCCTTTAACTATGGAATGGCTCGACCAGAATGTTCCTGCTATTCTGGAAACATGGACGCTGGGATCGGAAGCCGGCAATGCCGTAGCCGATGTGCTCTTCGGTGATTATAATCCTTCCGGAAAACTTCCTGTGACTTTTCCACGTCACGTAGGGCAAATACCCATTTATTACAATCATAAAAATACAGGCCGCCCTTACAGTGGCACGAATAATGAACCCGCCAGCGACCGTGTGTATGTATCCAAGTATCGCGATATCAAAAATACACCGCTTTATCCTTTTGGCTATGGATTGAGTTATACCACGTTTACGTATTCGGAGGTGACGTTGAATAAAGCCACCATGAAAAATGGTGAGCAGATCGAAGCCACCGTAACGGTAACCAACAACGGGAATTATGATGGTGAAGAAGTAGTGCAGCTATACCTTCATGACCTGGTAGGAAGTGTAACGCGTCCTGTAAAAGAACTGAAAGGATTTCAGAAAGTGATGATCAGGAAAGGTGAAGCAAAGAAGATTACATTCACGATTACAGATAAAGAGCTTACTTTCCTTCGCGGAGATATGACGTGGGGAACGGAGCCGGGAATGTTTGAAGTGCTGGTGGGCACGAACTCTGATGCAGTAAAGAAGAAGTCGTTTGAACTGGTGAAATAGATTCCATTTAAAACAATAAAGTCCCTCAGTTAAATTTTAGCTGAGGGACTTTTGTTTGGTCTTTACGCTATTGTACTTTATTCGTTTCGCAATGCTTTTACCGGATCAGAAGATGCCGCACGTATTGACTCCACACTTACGGTGAGTAATGCAATTAATAACGCGGCACCACCGGCATAAACAAAGATCATCAGATTCACGGAGATGTGATAGGCAAAACCTTCCAGCCACTTGGTCATCCCGTACCATGCCAATGGAACCGCGATGATAAAAGCAATTACTACCAGTTTGATAAATTCAACGGACATCAGGCCTACAATCTGATTGACCGAAGCACCCATTACTTTGCGCACACCTATTTCTTTGAATCTTCGTTCGGCCATGTAAGTAGATAAGCCATAAAGACCAAGGCAGGAAATCAGCATAGCGATAAAGGTAAAACTGGTGATGATGCCGGATACTTTCTGGTCTTCTTCATATTGCTTTTGAATGTTCGCATCAAGAAAAGAATATTCAAAGGGGGTATCGTTTACATTGGCTTTCCAGGTTTGTTCCATGGAGGCAATGGTACTGGCAAAGTTTTTAGTGTCCACACTGGCAATCATAAAATCAAATTGACGAATCGAGTCAGCCATTTCGAATAAGGTGGGTTTAATTTCTTCTTTCAATGAACTTTGATGATAATCATCCATCACCCCGATGACTTCAAAATCATATTTCTTTCCCTGCCAGTCGAAATGAAGTTGATGACCGATGATTTGCTCCGGAGTCATATCATACTTTCTGGCTGTTGATTTATTGATGATCAGTTTATTTCTTTCCATCACCGGATTGTCGGTAAAGTTTCTTCCTGCCAGAAGTTGAATATTTAGTAACTCCATGTATCCGT
>JAHEZH010000182.1:0-5284 GCA_023251155.1 Flammeovirgaceae bacterium
AACTTGACGGGAAGACCGCAGTAATATCCCGCGCGGCAACGAACGCAATGGCCAGAGGTATGGTGGTGGTGTGTAGTGCCGGTAATGAAGCAAGTAATTCCTGGCAAAAGGTGACACCTCCTGCTGATGCGAATGGAATACTGGCTATTGGTGCCGTCACTTCAACCGGATTGAGAAGTTCATTCAGTTCTATCGGCCCTACTGCAGATAATCGTATTAAGCCTGATGTGATGGCAATGGGTTCAGGCACTTCTGTTGTTCGCCCTGGTGGAACAGTAAGTACAG
Organism: Flammeovirgaceae bacterium; assembly: GCA_023251155.1. Lineage (GTDB taxonomy): Bacteria > Bacteroidota > Bacteroidia > Cytophagales > Cyclobacteriaceae > ELB16-189. Next base: position 286 of record JAHEZH010000182.1, read on the forward strand.
AGAGTGGTACATCGGTAGCCAGTCCGTTAGTGGCCAGCCTGGTGGCAGGTGTATTACAGGCACATCCGGGCGTCACTGTGCAGGATGTCTACCGTGCTATTGTCCGTTCGGCCAGCCAATCTACCCGCCCTGATAATCGGTATGGATATGGAATACCTGATTATTCGGGAGTGAATGAATACTTTGCCATAGCCGATTATGAAGAAGAGATTACGATCTATCCCAATCCGGTTACCAACTCCCTGGTTTCCATAGCCATCAAGCATCCATCGAATGAAGCAATACAGGTAATGATCTACAACGCGCAGGGTAAGTTAGTGATGAGTACTTCTACAGTGATCTATTGGCTCAACAATCCGGTACGCTATGATCTTTCCTCACTTGGCCCAGGTGTATATATAGTGAAGGTACTGGCGGGTGAGCACATGAAGACGATGCGGTTGGTAAAGGGATAGCACGTGAATGATCATTAAAATAAAGGATCACAGATTTACACTTCGTGTTCCTTAAGTTCTTTAAGCTGACGCTCTTTCAACCCACTTTTCGCAATTCACCCGATGATTGTCGCAATCAGCCCTTCTGTGTTATCTTATAAGTTTGCGTAATTTGTTTCGTGCTAAAACAACAAACAATGAGAAAGATAATCGTTCTGTCCATGATCACCTTAGACGGAGTAATACAGGCACCGGGAGGGCCGAAGGAAGACGTATCAGGAGGTTTTAAATTCGGAGGGTGGCAGGTCATCCATAGCGATTCGGTTTATGATGAAGTAGTACGAAAGGAACTACAACCTGCAGACTATCTGCTGGGTAGAAAAACATTTGCCATCTGGGAGAAGTATTGGCCCGCGCATGGCGACTTCTGGCCGGGCATCAATGAGGGAACAAAATATGTGTTGTCAACGTCGAGGAAGAAATCGAGCTGGAAAAACTCCGTGTTTGTGAACGATGTTGCCTCCATCAAAAAGATAAAGAAATCAAAAGGAGGAGATATTCACGTGTGGGGGAGTAGCGAACTGGTTCATTTGCTGCTGAAGAATGACCTTGTCGATGAACTCCGTCTTAAAATTCATCCGCTGATTCTGGGCAAAGGAAAAAAACTGTTTGATAATGGCGCGATCCCCGCATCGTTTACGTTATTGGAACACATTGTCACCACCACCGGTGTAATTATTGCTCACTACAAACGGGCCGGAAAAGTGAAGACAGGTACTGCGGGGCCGAAGTGAAAAATTGTACCGTGACTCATCTAACGTGCTGCAGTTAAAAACACTAAATTAGCACGCAAAAGAACTGCAAATACGTACAATGAATCCGCTGATAGCTCCTTCGATACTCGCTTCGGATTTCGCCAATCTGGAACGCGAAATCAAAATGATCAATGAAAGCCAGGCCGACTGGATACATGTGGATGTGATGGATGGCATGTTTGTTCCTAACATCTCCTTTGGTATGCCGGTAGTGGAGGCGGTGAAACGTCATGCCAGCAAGCCGCTTGATGTGCATCTGATGATCGTACAACCCGAACGTTACGTAGATGCTTTTCAACAAGCGGGTGCTTACTCGATCACCATTCATGCGGAAGCATGCCCGCATCTTCACCGTAATGTTCAACAAATAAAGGCACTGGGTTGCAAAGCAGGGGTGGCACTCAATCCTCATACTCCCGTTTCGGTACTGGAGAACATTATTGGTGATGTGGACCTGGTGCTCATCATGTCGGTAAACCCGGGCTTTGGTGGGCAAAAGTTTATTCCCAACACGTACCGCAAGATAGAACACCTGCGTAAACTGATTGATGATCATAACTCCAAAGCGCTCATTGAAATTGATGGGGGTGTCAATCAGGATAACGCCAAAGCCCTGCTTGACGCAGGAGCAAACGTATTGGTGGCCGGAAACTTTGTTTTCTCTTCACCTGATCCGAAAGGAGTGATTGCCCGATTAAAGGCGGTCAGTTAAGTTAGTTGATTTGATCATTTCGGATTTCCTGTATCTATTGAATATCCCGCCTCCAACATCCAGAATATATGAAGCATTACGTAGTATCGGTCATCTTACTTCTGCTGATCACTTCCTGTGCAAGGCAGGTATCGCGCGTTAATCCTGACCAGGCCTATGACCTGAGCGGAAGATGGAATGATACGGACTCACGTGCGGTGGCCGATGCCATGATTACGGATTTGCTGGCCAGCGATCGTTTTAAAGAATACGCCAAAGAGAAGGGAAGAAAGCCCGCCATTATCGTAGGCTTAATCAGCAATAAAACCAGTGAACATATCGATGCCGCCAATTACATCAAGAAGCTGGAGTTGGCGATCTTTAACTCCAATGTGGCGGACGTGGTAGAGTCGGATGCCTTTCGTGACAAGTTGCGAGAGGAGCGAGCACAGCAGCAGGATTTCGCCAACCCCGCTACCATGGCCAAGTGGGGAGAAGAAACAGGAGCGAACCTTATGCTCTTTGGCGAGATGACTTCTGAAACAGACACCTACAATAAGAAACGAGTGGTGAATTATATCACTACCCTTTTTCTTACCGATACCGAAACCAACAAGCGCGTGTGGTATGGTCAGAAAGAGATCAAGAAGTTGATTAAGAATTAATACGCCTTGCGGCAGGAATGGATGAATTCATTACGGATTCGGTATTCGAAAAGAACCTCGCTGCCTTTCAGCACTCCGGTAGTTGGTCTCCTCCTGTCTTTATTTACGTTTTATTCCTGTGCTACCTACTATCAATCCAACGCTACGTTCAACAGGGAATTTGAAAGCGGCGACCTCGAGAGAGCGTTGTCTACCTTGCAGACGAAAGAACACAGTCGCAAGAATGAGTTTTTAAACGAGGTGAATAACGGCCTGGTTTTAAGTATGATGGGCCGCTACGAAGAAAGCAACGCGTACTTTGAAAAAGCGTTTCTTTTTGGTGAAGACTATCGTAAGAATTATCTCTATGAAGCGGCATCTTATCTCGCTAATCCCGCTTTCACGCCTTATCGTGGTGAAGATCACGAACACCTGATTGTGCTGTATTACAAAGCCATGAATTTTCTGAAAATGAAAAAGACAGAAGAAGCATTGGTGGAATGCCGCAGGTTGAACATCCGCTTGCAGCAGTTAAGCGACCGCTACGACTCGGAAAACAAATACCGCGAAGATGCTTTCATTCATAACCTGATGGGTATCATTTATGATTACGACAAGGACTATAACAACGCTTTTATCGCTTACCGCAATGCGTACACGATTTATGTGAATGACTATTCCCAATTGTTCGGAGTACAGCCACCGGATCAACTCAAGAAGGATTTGTTGCGCACCGCCTGGCTTAGCGGATTCAGCGATGAACTGGCCAGATACAAAACCGAACTGGGCATGGAAGAATACACGTATCAACCCAATGATGGCGGTGAACTGGTTTTTTTCTGGCATAATGGATTGAGTCCGATCAAAGCCGAATGGGGAATTAATTTTATCATCTCCCGCAGCAATTCGGTCATTACGTTTACTAATACCGACCTGGGGCTCAGCTTTCCCTTCCAGGTTGAAAGTGAAAAGGACCGTAACGGACTCACGGGGTTGGAGTTGTTTCGCGTAGCTTTTCCTAAATACATCGAGCGCCCCGTGCACTTCAACACGGCCGAAATAAAGTATGACGGTGGTTCGTTACCATTGCAAGTGGTTGAAGACATCAATAACGTGGCTTTTAAAGTGTTGGCCGAACGTATGACGGTGGAGATGAGCAAGGCGCTGGTAAGGGCAGCTTTGAAGAAAGTAACAGAGTATGAAGTGAAGAAGTCAGACAAGACATTAGGGTCGGTACTGGGTGTGCTCAATGCGATTACCGAGAAAGCAGATACGCGTAACTGGCAGACATTGCCACATAGCATATATTACAGCCGTGTACCGTTGAAAGAGGGAGCCAATACCATGCAGTTTGTATTACACCCGAACGAAGGGGGCGATGCCATTCACTCGTTTACCTTTCAGGGGAAGAAGGGAGAGATGCTCTTCCATACGTTCACCTCATTGGAAAGCGGCTATCCGAATTACAGCAGTTTCTATAATCCCCGTTAATTCTTTAATTTTATCGCCTGAAATGGCCTTATTAAGACTTACCTGAAAATACTTCGTCTCATATCGTTAGTCCTGGTGATTGCTTACGCAATTCCTTTTGCTACTTCTGCCCAGGACGAGAAGGAGGAAGACAAGCCCACCTTTCCGTTGGATAACTTCTATGCCAAGCGCAAGCCGTGGCCGGTCCGCAACTTCTTGTCTAAATTCAGGCTAAGTGTGAGCACGGGCTATGGCCGTACTTTTATCAGTCACCAGCTGACCAATGAACTGGGCATCTACCAGCAGAATGGTGTTATGCCCGGGGTGTTTAATGGCACTGCGCGCTACTCCAACTGGGTAAACAAGGCAACTGTGGATACTGTTACTTCCCTGCCCGATGTGTTCCGGGTGCGATCCGATACCGCCCAACTTGGCTTTAAAGGAAAGGGATGGAACGTGCCCATTAAGGCCACTCTTCACTATGAGTTTCTGCAGCGTTATCGCATAGGTATTGGCTATTCCTACGAGATGATGTCCATCGGTACGATGAGCCCGATTTCATACAAGGACAAGATTGCCAATTTCCGACCTCAGGGTTCATTCGGGTTTATGAACAAATATTTCATTATGGCAGGTGGATCGTTCTATCGGTTAGGTGATTATCTCTTTACGGGCGATCTGAACATAGGTGGATACAATCCGGGAACAAACTTCGCCAAGAGCCAGATCAAAAAAGGGATCTATGGAAATATCGGGGTGACTATCGAAAGGGAATTTTCGGAATACCTGCGCGGATTCATTCGTCCTTCTTTCGAGGTAAAAGGTTACACACTTACCGTGGAGGACAAAACCATCAAACACCACCTCAATGCCATGTATGTCAATGTTGGCTTTACCTACTCGCTGCCTACGCTGCCCAGATGCTATGCCAAAGAATGCCACGCC
>JAHEZH010000182.1:5294-11489 GCA_023251155.1 Flammeovirgaceae bacterium
CAAATCAATCATGCACATGGAGACAGGGAGTACCGCAGCCGCATGCACCGGATATGGAAATGGCAAAACCCCAACTACGGCCAAAACAATCCCAAGCTGATTCGCTACAAGGGTAAGAACAGGAAAAAACTCAATCCGTATTGAGTTGAGTAATGCGTGAAAAATGACGAAGCGGGAAGTAAACGGTGTGACTTCAAATTTCTACTTTCCAACTTTAAAATTGTCATTATTTTGAGGTGATAAAAGTGTTCGTATCAGGCATTTTTGATTAATTTGCCGAGTCTTATTTTAAGACCTAAAATACGTAACCAAGAACACTTAAATCTCATTCAGTGGCAGAAGATACAGGCGCACCGCTTCCAGGCAGACAGAGTATAATTCCGATCAATATTGAAGATGAAATGCGGGGAGCGTACATCGATTATTCGATGTCAGTAATTGTTTCCCGTGCCTTACCTGATGTACGCGATGGTTTAAAGCCCGTTCACCGCAGGGTACTTTACGGTATGCTCGAACTGGGCGTAAACTATAACAAGCCCTATAAAAAATCAGCAAGAATTGTAGGTGAGGTACTGGGTAAGTATCACCCTCACGGTGATTCATCGGTTTACGATACCATGGTGCGCATGGCCCAGGATTGGTCACTGCGTTACACCCTGGTAGATGGCCAGGGAAACTTTGGTTCCATTGACGGAGATTCTCCTGCCGCGATGCGATATACAGAGGCCCGCCTCAAGCGAATAGCGGAAGAATTGCTTTCGGATATCAACAAAGAAACGGTTGACTTTCAACCCAACTTTGATGATTCATTACAGGAGCCAACGGTACTTCCTGCGAAGATTCCTAACTTATTGATCAACGGCTCTTCCGGCATTGCTGTGGGGATGGCTACCAACATGGCACCTCATAACCTCACCGAAGTAGTCAATGGGATCAACGCTTACATCGATAACCGTGATATCACTATCCCGGAGTTGATGAAGCATATCACCGCTCCGGATTTTCCTACCGGTGCTACGATCTATGGCTATGCAGGGGTGCAGCAGGCTTTCCTCACGGGAAGAGGAAGAATACTGGTTCGTGCGAAAGCAGAGATCGTCACCAATGCCAATGGTAAAGATCAGATCATCGTAACAGAGATTCCCTACATGGTGAATAAAGCCATGATGATCGAGAAGACGGCTGCACTGATTAATGAAAAGAAAATTGAAGGCATCTCGGACATTCGTGATGAATCAGATCGCGAGGGATATCGTGTGGTGTACGACCTGAAGAGGGATGCCATTCCGAATATTGTTCTTAACAACCTGTACAAATATACCCAGCTCCAGTCTTCATTTGGAGTGAATAATGTGGCGCTGGTAAAGGGTCGTCCTCAGACACTTAACCTCAAGGACATGATTGTTTACTTCGTGGAACACCGCCATGAAGTAATCGTGCGCAGAACCAAGTTTGATCTTGCTGAAGCGGAGCGAAGAGCACACATCCTGGAAGGATATCTGATTGCACTGGATCACCTGGATGAAGTGATTTCATTGATCCGAAATTCAAAAGATCCGGAAGTAGCCAAGACAGGATTGATGGAGCGCTTCGGCCTTTCAGAGATCCAGTCCAAAGCCATTCTTGAAATGCGTTTGCAGCGGCTTACCGGTCTGGAAAGAGATAAGATCCAGAACGAATACAAAGAAGTAAAAGAACTGATCGACCGGTTGAAAGACATATTGGCGAACGAGCCGCTTCGTATGAGCATCATCAAAGATGAGCTTAACGAAATGAAGGAGCGCTATGGTGATGAACGCAGAACTTCCGTGGTACACAGTGATGAAGACATCACCCTGGAAGACATGATTCCTAATGAAGAGATGGTGATTACTTTCTCTAACCAGGGATATGTAAAACGTACCTCCCTGTCGGAGTACCGCACGCAGGGAAGAGGTGGAGTAGGTTCGAAGGCCGTATCCACGAAAGAAGACGACTTTACACAACACATCTTCATCGCTCAGGCACACAATTACCTGCTCATATTTACTGAACAAGGTCAGGTCTACTGGAAAAAAGCATACGAGATCCCGGAAGGAAACAAAACGTCCAAAGGAAGAGCTATTCAGAATCTGCTCAATATTCAACCGGGGGATAGTGTACGGGCCGTGTTGAATGTAAAGAATCTGGAGGATGTAGAATATATCAACAACAACTATGTAATTCTTTGCACAGAGAAGGGCATTATCAAGAAGACCTCGCTCGAAGCGTATTCGCGACCGCGTGCCAATGGAATTACGGCCATTACCGTGCACGAAGGTGATCGCTTGCTGGAAGTAGCCATGACTAACGGAAACAATCATATCGTGATCGCCAAAAGCGATGGTAAGGCGGTTCATTTCAATGAGAACGATGTGCGCCCCATGGGCCGTACTGCATCAGGAGTACGCGGTGTAACGCTGGAACAGGAACACGATAAGGTAGTGGGCATGGTATGTATCACCAGTGCGGACGCTAACCTGCTGGTTGTTTCTGAAAAAGGATACGGCAAGCGATCGGACATGGGCGACTACCGGATTACCCGCAGAGGGGGTAAGGGAGTAAAAACCATCAACGTAACAGACAAAACTGGCAAGCTTGTTGCAATCAAGGAAGTAGGCGATAAGGATGACCTGATGATTATCAATAAATCGGGCATCAGTATCCGGATCAAAGTAGATCAATTGAGAGTAATGGGGCGTGCCACACAGGGTGTGCGGTTGATTAAGTTAAATGAAGACGATTCGATTTCTTCGGTAGCGAAAATCAAAAACCTGGATGAGCCGGGCATCGTAAGCAACGAAGCATTGCCACCGGTAACACCGATCGAACCATCCGAACCGTTGACCGACGAATTGATTGAGGATGAACCGGAAGAAGATGAGGAGGACGATGAGAATGAAGAAGACGCTCCTGAAAAGGAGAACAACTAACTTTGAGTAGTACTAACTGTTTATAACTAAATTTTACTTAAGACGATGAAAAGAATACTGATTCTGCTCGTGCTTTTTGCTCCGGTAGTTTTATTGGCGCAGAAAGAGATCAAGCCAAGTGTGTCAAAAGCCGAGAAGGCTTTGAAGGATAAAAAACTCGATGAAGCCAAGGCGATCATTGATGTGACTGTTGCTGATCAGGCCACCATGGTGGATAAAAAAGGTGCCCCTTCCAAGAGCGCGGCCAAAGCCTGGTACCTGAAAGGATTGATTTATGCTTCAATTGACACCTCAAAGAATGAAAAGTTCAAGGCATTGGATCCCGATCCATTTCCCGCTGCAATTGAAGCATTCAAAAAATCGGATGAGCTGAACAAAGACAAGAAAGAACCTTCTTTCTTCTCTGATGCCATTGGTCTTCCTATTCTGGACACTCAAGTGAAGGCTAATTTGGCCAATGCGTATTATACCAAAGCGGCAGCTGCTTTTCAGGAAGAAAAAGATTATAAGAAAGCATTCAAGTACGTAGATCAAACCATCCAGCTTTATCCTGATACGGTATTCCTGAACCCTGCCGGTGTGTTCTTCGCGCCTCAGGCGAAGGAAACAGATAAATCCATCGAATGGTTGAATATGTACCTGCAAAAAGGAGGTACTTCATCCGATGCTTATGTGATGCTTTTCAGTGCGTACCGCGATGAAAAGAAAGACAATGACATGGCCCTTAAGATCATCAAGGAAGCAAGAGCTAAATTCCCTAATAATGCGGACTTCCCTAAATACGAATTGAACGTTTACGTTACCTCCAAGCAGTATGATCTTGCCAAGAACATGATTGAGACGGAGCTGAAAGCCGATCCCAACAACAAAGAAAGCTACTACATGCTGGGTGAGTTGAACCGCGAATTGAAAAACGAACCCGAGGCAATCAAAGCATTTGAAAAAGCGATCCAGCTTGACCCTACCTACTACGATCCGATTGCAAGTTTGGCCGATATCTCTTTCAAGGATGTCAATACCATCCGAACTCAGCGTAATGCCTTAAATCCAAATAAGGATGTAGCCAAGAGAAGAGAGTTGTACATGCAGATTGAAAAAGAGTTGAAAGAAACAGTGGGTTACTGGGAAAAGCTGGAAACTTTAAAACCGGAAGAAGATGCCGTGTTGTATGGTTTGCTGAGCATCTACGGAGACCTTGCCGTGTATGACGAAGCGACTTACAATCCCAAGATTGAAAAGCTGAAGAAAAAAATGAAAGGTCTTGGTCTGGAAGTGGACTAATTACTTGCTATCATTCAAGATAAAAATGGTGCTCTTATAGAGCACCTTTTTTGTTTTATATCAATCCGTTTGTACCTTGATTTGAAACAGAAATAATGAACTCGTAATTGTATTATGAAAGCGCTTGTATTGATTGCAACAGGGAAGCTGGAGTGGAAAGAATTGGATAAGCCGGTACTTTCACCAGGAAAAGCATTGGTGAAGATTAAAGCCATTTCTTTGAACCGAAGAGACGAATGGATTAAAGAAGGGAAGTACCCCAACATCCGCTATGGCGGCATACTTGGCTCGGATGGTGCTGGGGTGGTGGAGTCCGTAGCCGATGAAAAAGACAACGCCTGGGTAGGAAAGGAAGTGGTGATCAATCCAAACATTGGGTGGGGACCCGATGCGGAAGTGCAATCGAAGAATTATACCATCTTGGGGATGCCTGTGAACGGTACGTTTGCTGAATACATTCTCGTGGACGTGGATCGTTTACAACACAAGCCTTTTCATCTGGATTTTCTGCAGACCGCTGCTCTTCCTCTGGGGGGGCTCACTGCTTTCAGGGCTTTATTCCGACGAGGTGGCTTACGTCATGGGCAAAATGTTCTGATCTCTGGTTTTGGTGGGGGTGTCGCCCAGTTTGCCTTTTTATTTGCGCAAGCTGCCGGTGCCAATGTATACGTTACCTCCGGTAGCGATGAGAAAATAGTACGCGCCCTGAAGATGGGAGCGAAGGGTGCCTACAACTACAAGAAAGAGTCGACCTACAGTGAATTGTGGAAAACCAAAGGTGGCTTTGACCTGGTGATCGACAGTGCGGGCGGAGACCAGTTGAACAACTTCATTAAAATATTAAAGCCCTGTGGTAAAATTGTGTTCTATGGGGCTACCAACGGACTCCCTGCCAAAGTAGATCTGTATCGGATGTTCTGGAACCAGCTTTCATTGCTGGGAACCACCATGGGCAACGATCATGAGTTTAGCGAGATGCTGGATTTTGTGAGTAAGCACCAGATCCGGCCGATGATTGATTCGATACGACCGTTCTCCAAACTGGCTGATTCTTTTGCCGATATCACCTTGCCGAATAAAGTAGGTAAAATCGTTTTTCAGGTATAACCTATTTTTAAAACCACTCTTCATGTCTTCGTTTACCCGATTCACTTTTGTAAGTGTACTGCTGCATTGTTTAGTACTCCATGCCTTTGCGCAGGATAAAAAGCTGAATGACCAAGTGCTTTCTCCTCTACTCAGTAGTGCAGATAAAGCCCAAATCAGGCAACGCATCATGTACCTCTCGGGTGATCAGCTAAAAGGACGATTGCCAGGAACAGAAGGCTACCGGATGGCGGTGGATTTCGTCATTAATGAATTGAAAGCACTGGGAGTAAAGCCTAAAGGAGACCAGGGCTTTATACAGCAAGTCACCTTGCGTAAGGGCGTGATTGATTCGGCAAAATCATCCATGAGTGTGAATGGGATAGCGCTACGCTATGGAAAGGAATATGCGTTGGCACCTGACCTTAACAAACCTTCCTCCAGCGCGGAGGCAGAAGTGGTGTATGCTGGCTATGGTATTGTAGCTCCTCATCTTCAGCACGATGATTATCAGGCTATTGATGTGAAGGGAAAGATTGTAGTGATCAGTGATGGTGTGCCGCAGGACTTTCCGGCAAGTGAGCGGGCTCACTTCAACCTTGCTGTCACCAAGTGCGAAGCGGCCAGTAAGCGTGGCGCTGCAGGCGTAGTGATCTTACTTTCTGGTAATGAAACATTGCGTATGGGGGGCATTACCAAATCCGGCATGGATGGAATTACAGGCTATGTCACCCCGGATGGAAGGGCTTTTTCTTCGCGTACCAATGTTTTTAATACGATCAGCTTCCTGGCCTACAGTAAAGCTTCCTTATTCGAAGAGTGGATTCAGGACAAAAAGCCAACAGCTTTAAATTTGAAAATCAAAGTGCAATCAGCC
>JAHEZH010000057.1:0-8798 GCA_023251155.1 Flammeovirgaceae bacterium
CCACTCTATCCTTAAAAGCGGATCGGCTGGATTGGTGGAGGTGGCCAAATACCTGCAAACCAGAGAATGAGAGAACATCTTTTTCCTGATTGATCAGTTTGAAGTACTTTTCCGCTATCGCGAACTGAATGAGGAGTATGCGGATGAAGCGTCTGCGTATGTAAGTCTTTTGCTGACAGCTGTTCATCAGCAGGAAGTACCTATCTACCTTTCGGTGAACATGCGATCCGATTTTATCGGAGAATGTTCGGTCTTCCCAGGCCTTACGCTCATGATCAACGAAAGCAATTACCTGGTGCCACAGATGACGCGCGAACAAAAACGCATGGCCATTGAGGGACCTGTTGCGGTAGGCGGTGGAAAAATATCTCAACGACTTGTTAAACGACTTCTCAGTGACATCGGTGATAATCAGGATCAGCTTCCGATTCTTCAGCATGCCCTCATGCGTACGTGGGATTACTGGACTGAAAATCATGAGCCGGGCGAACCGTTAGATATTCGTCATTATAATTCGGTAGGTAAGATTACACAGGCTTTATCATTGCATGCCAACGAAGCGTACGATGAATTAACTCCGCGACAAAAGGAAATAGCTGAGATTCTATTCAAAAACATCACCGAGAAAAACCAGGAGAATCAGGGTTTGAGAAGACCTTGCAAAATCGGATTGATCTGTGAGTTATCCGAAGCCAGTGAGAATGAAGTAATTCATGTTGTAGAGCAATTCCGTAAACCAGGACGCTCGTTCCTGATGCCGGGCACTCATGTGACGCTGAATTCCAATTCTACGATAGAACTCTCTCACGAAAGTCTGATGCGTATATGGGTGCGTTTGTCTACCTGGGTGGATGAGGAAGCGGAATCGGCACAGATGTACAAACGTATTTCCGAAGCTGCGGCCATGTACCAGATTGGCAAGACCGGTTTATGGAGACCGCCCGATTTACAGCTGGCACTCAACTGGCAGAAGAAACAAAAGCCTACGCGCACCTGGGCACAGCGTTATGATATCGCTTTTGAACGAGCGATTGTATTTCTGGACACCAGCCGCATAACGTACGAAGCAGAGTTAAAGAACCAGGAGATGATGCAGCGCAGAACGCTGCGAAGAGCACGTGTCACCTCTGTTATTCTGGGTATTGCGGCATTGATTGCGATACTCTTCTTTGTATATGCACTGACTCAACGGCTTCAGGTAGAAAAGCAGGTGTTGCTGGCTGAGGAACAGAAAAAACTGGCGCAGGATGCCGCTAATGAGGCGAAGTTAGCAGAAGCCCGAGCGGTTGAGCAAAAAGGTATAGCCGAAGCTGCGCTGGCGCGAAACGAACAGTTGGTAGAAGATTTGAACCAGCGCTACATTGAAGTGCAGCAGGCAAGGAGCGAGGCAGAAAGAAGTTATATTCTGGCAAAGCAAAAAGAGACCATAGCCAAGCAACAAACCATTCTGGCTAAAAATAACGCCAAGGTGGCGGAAGAAAACTTTGAAGTAGCTCAGAAGGCAGTAAAAGAAAATAACCGATTATTGATGCTTTCCATCGCACAGTCCATGGAAGCAAAAGCAGTAACCGTGCAGGATAAAGAACTGGCTGGCGGGCTCGCCATGCAGGGATACCTGTTTCATACCAAATACGATGATGGCTCACGAAAGTACGATACCTATGTTTTTGGCGGATTGTATTCTGCACTCGAAAAACTCTCAGGTGCTAATTATAACGCCATCAAAGTTCCGGGCAACCTGATCAATAAAATGTTTGCCCTGGCGATTTCCAAAAAGAGCAGCACCATTTTTACTTCGGGTAACGATGGCCGTATTTTTCAGGCAGACTTTAAGAAGCAAACCGTTACCGGCCAGATAGGAGCCAACGCATTTCCTAACCGTGTGTTGGCTTTAAGTATCGATGAGAAATACCTGGTGAATGGCAGTGATTCCGCTTCATTGCAGATTTATGATCTTTCCAAAACCAACTCACGTCCGGTGTTGGTAGCAGGGCACAAGGGACTTGTAAATGATATCAAGTTCCTGCCTGATAATTCCGGTTTTATATCCGCCTCAGTCGATCGCACATTACGATTGACCAATCCGGTTACCGGGCAAGGAAGTCTGTTTCTGGAAATGCCATTCAGCCTCCGTTCGTTTGATATCAGCCCGGATGGTAAACACCTGATCGGAGCGGCTACTAACGGACAACTGATTCTGCTTGATCTGATCACAAAGAAATACGAAGCACTCATCAGCGAAGCGCCTAACCGGATTTTGTCAGTGGCGTATCATCCTTCCCGTCAGCTGGTGGCTTATGGGACCGAATATGTTGATGAGAAAGGTTTAGCAAGAAGGGGAACGGTGAAGCTGCTGGATTTGAAATCAAAGAAAGTGACGAAAGAGCTCTTCGGCCATACCGCAGGGGTTTCTGATATTGAGTTTAGTCCAAACGGAATGCTGCTCGCCAGTGCAGGTTATGACCGTAAGCTGCAGATGTGGTCGGTCGATCAGATTGAGGATCTTCCTATTACAATGGATAATAATAACGGAAACATCTGGAAGATTGCCTTCTCGGGTGATTCGGATTTCCTGATGGCATCGTGCAACAATGGAGAGGTACGAGTGTGGCAAACCAACGCGCGGATGCTGGCCGAGCAAATATGTCCCAAGCTTAAGCGTAACATGACTCCGGAAGAGTGGAAGCTGTATGTGGGAAATGAGATTGGTTATGAATCAACTTGTAAATCGTTACTGATCAGTGATTTTTAATCGGATGAAAAAGCTGCTCACTGTTTTCTTCTTTGCCGCAATCCTGCCCATGGCATGGTCGCAGCGGATCGATTGTACGCAAAGTCTTAGTCAGGCGCAGGATGAATTTAACGCAGGTCATTTCTTTGGTCTCTCTTCCATCCTGCAACAGTGTCTGGAGAGCGATGGCTTTTCCAACGAACAAAAAGTACAGGCCTACCGGCTACTGGCACAAGCCTACTTGCTTACCGACGATCCGATCGCAGCAGAAGATAGCTATCTGAAATTATTAATTGCTGACCCCGAGTACCTGGCCGATGAGATCAAGGACCCGGTGGACATCTACTTTTTAAGTAAGAAATTTACGGCCACCCCACGTTTTACGCCCACGCTGTTTCGCCTGGGAGGTAATCTTTCTTTTGTGCATACCACTACTCGTATCAATACCAATTCAAGTTCATCGGTGTCGTATAAACAAGGCCTGAAGGTCGGCTATCAGATCGGTTCAGGAATAGATTATAATGTTAACGATCACCTGGCCGTGAGTACGGAAGTGAACCTCGCGTTGAAAGGATATAGCCGAACAGAGAACGGACTATTTGGTAGTGACGAGAAAAGCGTAACGGAAACTCAATACTGGTTGGATGTACCGTTTTACGTAAAATATGCTGCTCCCCTTGGTAAAATAAGACCGTTTGGATATGCCGGCTTTGCCCTTAATTACCTGATCAGCAGCAAGGCTCAAATGGTTGCCACTAATAATGAAGGCATCAGTCAAAATCCGACCGAAGGCCCCAACGAAAATCTTTTGTATAAACGCAATCGACTTAATTATTCGGTTCTTTTGGGAGGAGGTATTCGTTATAAAATTGGGAGAGATTTTTTGATGGTGGACCTGCGCTACATGGCCGGATTATCCAATGTTGTGAATAAGGACTACAACTACTACGATGCGAAGAGTGGTTATACGATGGCCAATACCATTGGAAAATATCAATACATCGGTGACTATTTCCGATTGGATAATCTGTCCTTGTCTGTTGGCTATGTGAAGCCTTTGTATGCGCCAAGAAAAATAAAGAAAGCCAGGACAAAGTCGGCCATGAAAAAGATATCGAAACAGGATAATTGAAATGAAGAGCCGTGCCATAGTTATTTACGGATGGGGATTATTGATCCTGATGTCATTGCTGTTGCCATCCTGCGACACGTCTGGTTCGGAAGGGCAATCCGCTTATTTTATAAAGTACTATGGACTGGAAGGCAACCAGGAAGGTGTGGATATGATCGTCAATGACGATGGTACTTTCTATCTTTTTGGTAATTCCAAATTGCCAGGAAAGAACCAGCAATTGTATCTGCTGAAAGCAGATGCCAATGGAATGATGCTGTGGGATGAACCGAAGTTTTTTGGTGGTGATGTCTATGCGAATTATGCCCGCGATATCGAGAAGACCAGTGATGGAAAATTAGTCATGGTGGCCACCAGTGAAAGAGCCGTGGGTGACAATGATGTATTATTGATCATCGCTGATCAGGAAGGGAATGAGTTGAATAGTGTAAAGCGTGGCTATGCCGGTACAAATGAAGATGCATCTACGGTTACCCAAATCAGCGATGGTTTTATCGTAACCGGATCGACTACCAACGTAGCCGTAAAGCCTAATCCCGTGGCGAACGACCAACTGGACATATTCACATTCAGATATAATACCGACCTGACTACCTATGCGCAAGTATGGAATGATGCTTTCGGGGCAGGTATTCATGATGCAGGAGTTAAAACCGTGCAGGTAAATGCAAACCTGTTTTATGTTTTTTCCTACACCGACTTAAAGCCTCCGTTGCAGACCACCGCCAATTACAACTTTGCGGTATATCCTTTGAATAATTTTGGTGTACCGGTGGGAGCCACTTCCTATGCCGGTACTTCTTCTGTAAATGAACGACTGACTTCGGTTTTAACGGTACCGGCTTCATTGGGCGGAGGTTTTTTTCTTACCGGTATTGCCACAGAAGTATCTGGTGAAAACAGGGTTTATATCGCTAAGATGAATAAAGACCTTACGCTGAGTGGAACGGATGCTGATTTTGTTTATCAGAAGAGTTTCTCCTCCAGCCTTGGTGCATTAGCTACCCTTCATGCGACATCCGCTGCAGCGGTCACTTCCGGGTTCTTTGTTCTGTCCAACGAAAACAGCTCGGGTAATCAGAATTTCTGCCTTTCAAAATCAACCAATGAAGGCGAGGAGATTTGGAAGGATCCTAGCCGATTCATTTTTGGTGGAGCAGGTGCTGACAAAATAGGAGCAGTAGCTGAACTTCCAGATGGGAAAATCGTCATGCTGGGCACTTTTTCGATAGGGGATGATGCTCAGGAGAAGATGGCGTTGATCAAGGTGAACAAGGATGGAAAGTTCAGCGATTAACGAGTTTTTTACAGCCGTATACGTGGTTTTACTGCTGGAATGGTTACTTTTAAAACAAAGTCCTCATTTAATGAGGCCATAGTTGGTTATCTGTTTTTATGACTAGACCTTTACGCACCTTTTCATACGGATTTTTTCTAGTCTCCGTTATTCTTTTTTCCCTTCCCGCATTAGCTCAGGTAACAGTAACACCAGCAACAACTACGGCAGGGGTGAAAATTTGTGAGCAGGGCAGTGCTGTCACTCTAACCGATATCAAAATTACCGAGGGTGCTGTTGATGATATTGGAGGTGATGCCCTTGATCATCCGGGAGTTACATTAGTTTTAGAAGCACCTTCCGGTTTCAGTTTTGAAAATGGTGCCGGAACAGCTTCGGTTGCACCCGGTGCGGATGTTTCCAATGTATCCATTACCAGCTGGACCGCATCCAATGTTACCATTACTCTGGATGCGATGAACAGCTCGGGGCCGGATGCGATAGATGAGTTAACCATTTCCGGTTTGCGGCTGCTGGCTACGAGCGGTACTCCGCAGACTTCCGTGAATGTGACCCTCAGCGGGTCGGGTACAGCATCTGTTACCGGTTTATCCATTGCCACGCTGATGGGTACTGTTTCCAGTACTGTCAATACCGCACTAGGTGTATCTGTTAACTATTCGACCATTTGCCCAAACCAGGGAGTGAATGTTACCATTGCCTCGAGCGAATCAGGAATCAGTTACACGGTTTTTGATGGAGTCACGTCATTGAGTTCATCTAATTCGGGAACAGGTTCGAACCTGGTAATTACAACTTCGGCCGTTTCCAATACAGCAGCAGCTAAAACACTAAAGGTCATCGCGACAGACGCAGTGGCCGGGTGTTCTACTGAATTGCAGCAGCAACAAAACGTGACCGTAGCCCCTGTCCCTACTGCCAATGCAGGCGGAACCGGTGCGGTATGCCTTACTGCTGGCAGTTATGCCATTGCCAGTGCTACTTCGGCCAATGGAACCATTGCCTGGACGCACAACGGATCGGGAACACTTGATAATACGACTATTATCCATCCTACATATACGTTCAATCCTGCCGATGCCGGAACGGTAGTAACTTTTACCCTCACGGTAACCGGACCGGGAAGCTGTCCTTCGGCTACTGATACCTTTGCGCTTACTATTACGGCTCCGCCTACTGCCAATGCCGGAAGCGATGAAGAAATCTGTTTTGGACAAACCTTCAACTTCAACTCACAAAGTACACCTGCCACAGCCGCACAGTATGCCAATGTATCCTGGACGACTACGGGAACGGGTACATTAAATAATGCCAATACATTAATTCCCAATTATATTCCTGCTGTCAACGAATCAGGTCTGATCACTTTTACATTAACAGCACAGGGAAATGGAAGTTGTGCCAATGCAACGGATCAAATGGTTTTGAATATCCATGCAAATCCCACCTTTACAGTAAGTAATACAACAGCAGTGCCTTTTTGTTCAGGGGGCGCGGATGCGATCACGTTAAACAGCAGCACCCCCGGTACAGTTGTTCAATTGGTGAGCGTCACACCAAGTGACCCTGGAATTACGGGATTCACCGCGGCTGGTGCTACGTACAATTCATTTCCATTTCCCATTACGGATATCATTACCAATGCCACCACCAGTATTCAAACACTGGTTTATGAATTTGAAGTGAGTGTGGCGGGATGCGCTAACCCGGCCCGTAAAACAGCTACGGTCAACGTTCGTCCTATTCCGAATTTAACCGTTACTAACAATATTGCCTCCCCCATTTGTAGTAGCGGATCTACGGACATTGATTTAACAGACCCGACAAGTGGCGTGGTCATCAGTGTTACCAATATTTCCATTTCACCTACACCGGCAGGAATAACAGGTTATAGTCCAGTCAACAGTACGTTTGCCAATGGTTCAAAAGTGACCAACGTACTGGGCAACACGACCAATGTTCAACAGACCATCACCTACACTTTCAGAAGTTCTGCCAATGGCTGTACTGATCCTTCTGTTAAGACGGCCACTGTAGTGGTTCAGCCGTCTCCGGTATTTACTTTGACTAATTCTGCCGCTTCCATTTGTTCCGGAGGTACTACGGCTATTCAATTGGGTAGCACTTCCTCCGGTGCTGTGGTCAAGTTGGTGAATGTAACCCCAAGTGATCCAGGACTTACTGGCTTTGATCCCATTGGCACTACCTACGCTACGTTTGCTTCACCGGTATCCAATACGTTAACCAATGCGACCACCAGTGTTCAGACGGTGGTTTATGAATTTGAAGTAAGTGTACCGGGTTGTGTTAATCCGGTTCATAAAACGGCCACCGTTACCGTTCGACCTATTCCTGATTTAACCGTTACCAACAACATCGCATCGCCGATCTGCAGCGGAGGCGCAACGAACATTGATTTAACTGATCCGACAAGTGGTGTTGTGATTACCGTCACTGGTGTTTCTGTTTCTCCAACCCCTGGAGGAGTAACTGGTTTTAGTCCTGTTAACAGCACCTTTGCCAATGGTTCCAAGGTGACCAATGTTCTTGTAAATACTACCAGTGTTCAGCAAACCATTACTTATACCTTTAGAAGTTCTGCCAATGGTTGTACTGATCCTGCATCGGAAACGGCTACTGTAGTAGTTGAACCATCACCTGTATTTACGCTCACCAATTCATCACCTTCTATCTGCTCTGGAGGTACTACCTCTATTCAGGTGAGCAGTACAGCGCCAAGTGCAGTGATCGAGTTAGTCAGTGCCACGCCAAGTAATGCAGGCGTTACCGGATTTACTACCGCTCCGGTTACGTATAGCGCTCCTTTTCCTGTTACGATCTCCGATGTACTGACCAATACAACAGCAAGTGCTCAGACGGTAGTTTATGATTTTCAGGTAAAAGTAGCCGGATGTGTTAGTCCTGTGCATAGAACGGCTACGGTTACTATTAACCCAACTCCTGCGCTAAGTATTACTAATAACTCACCCACTATAGCGAGCGGAAAGAATACGAACATTGATCTTTTCGATGCTACGAACGGAGTCGTTATCCGGTTAGAAACAATCAGTACAACAGATCCCAGTGTATCCGGATATAGCTCTGTGGGAAGCACGTTTGCCAACGGATCTAAAGTAACGGATGTCCTAATTAATTCCACCAGCAATCCTCAGAATGTTACTTACGGTTTCCGAAGTTCTGCCAATGGATGTGCGGACTCCAATCTTGTCAATGTAACCGTAACGATTAATCCGGGAGGAGTATTTGCTGTAACGAATGGCTCACCTCAGATTTGTTCCGGTAGTACAACTCTTCTTACTATTAATAGCCCCACAACAGGTGCTACGGTAGAACTCGTAAGTGTGACACCAAGCAATGCCAGCATCACCGGATTTGCTCCGGCCAATACGGTTTACAATGTATTTCCTCATGTGATCGCGGATGTATTGATTAACCCCACCAATGCACCTGAATCGGTAATCTATGAATTTGAAGTGAGCGTGGGAGGTACCCCTAATCCTGTTCATGAATTTGCTACTGTAAGAATTAACCCGACTCCTGCGCTTACCATTTCCAATACTACTCCTTCTATATGTAGCGGTGTTCAGACAGACATCGCATTTACATCGCCTACCAGC
>JAHEZH010000057.1:8808-32354 GCA_023251155.1 Flammeovirgaceae bacterium
CGCATTGATTACGCTTACATCGGTTACACCGGGAGGAGTGACTGGCAATAGCGCGGCAGGAACTACTTTCGCCAGTGGCTCTCATTTGAGAGACGTATTAAATAACGCTACCAACAGTGTAGTTGCCGTTACGTATTATTTTGATGTTTCGGCCAATGGATGTTCTGTAACCGGTTTCTCTACCACCGTTAACGTAGCTCCATCTCCTGATTTTACAGTAACTAACCATACTCCTTCCCTCTGCTCAACAGGTGGTCAGAATATTGATTTAACCACTTCTGTTGACGGAGCGAAGATAACCGTAACCGGAGTGACCATCAGCCCTGCGGCAGCCGGAGTAACCGGAGTTTTGGTTGCGAATACCCAATACACTTCTCCTTTTCCTCAAACACTGACTGGTTCTTTGGTAAACACCACCAACGTGGTGCAGACGGTGACCTATGAATTTGAAATGGCAGCAGGCAGTTGTGTGAATCCTGTTCGCCAAACAGTCACTATTCAGGTGAGTCCGACACCTTCCATGTCGGTCGTCAACACGACACCTTCCGTGTGTAGCGGCAGTGCCACCGCTATTACCTTAAATAGTCCGACAAGCGGAGCGATCATTACCCTGACCAGCGTGAATTATGGTGGGGCTAACGGAAATCTGTCGAACAACACGACCTACACTCCGGGTTCGGTCATCAATGACATACTGCAGAACCCAACAACGTCTCCGGTAACGGTCAATTATACTTTTGAAGTATCCGCCAATGGATGTACCTCCGGAAGTTTCGGAACTTCTGTATCGGTAGCACCCACGCCTACTTTTACCGTGGTCAATAATGCTACAGATTTCTGTTCATCAGGTAGTCAGGATATTGATTTGACCACGACCGTTAGCGGGGCCACGATCACGATAACAGGAGTTACCGTCAGCCCCACAACCGGAAGCGTTACCGGAGTAGCAACAGCAGGTACGCAATACAGTGCTTTTTTTCCGGGAACGCAGACTTTAACCGGTTCTCTGGTTAATACTACAAACACCGTTCAGACGGTGACTTACGAATTTGAAATGAGTACGGGGAGCTGTGTAAACCCCACCCGCCAAACGGCCAGTGTGGTTGTTTATCCTGCTCCTTCGATGAGTATTACTAATACAACACCCTCAATGTGCAGCGAAGGGTATACGAATGTTACTTTAAACAGTCCTACCAACGGTGCGGTCATTACCTTAACGAATGTGGTTTACGGTGGAGTATCAGGAAGTTTATCCAACAACACGACGTATACTCCGGGTTCTTTGATCAGCGAACTTCTTCAAAATACAACGTCAGGTCCTGTAACGGTGACGTATACTTTTGAAGTGTCAGCCAATGGATGTACCGCAACCGGCTACAGCACAAGCGTAGTAGTTAATCCCAATCCGGACTTTACGGTGACGAACAGTAATCCTGTTTTATGCCATGGAACACAGACCAATATCAGTTTTGCGAGCAGCACCAGCGGGCATCAGATTAATGTGGTGAGTGTTAACTATGGTGCCGTAACGGGTGGCACTGTGGTAGCGGGAACAACGGTCTATACCAATGGAAGTGTTATAACCGAAACATTAACGAACACGACCAACGCTCCTATTGATGTTGTTTATACTTTTAATGTAACCACTCCCGGATCAACACCTGTTTGTCCGGTTGCCCCGGTCAATAAGCAAGTGGTGGTTCGCGTTCAGCCAGAGCTACTCTTTACCTATACGAATGCTACTCCTTCCATTTGTTCGGGAACACAGACCAACATAACTCTTCTAACCAATGTATCGGGTTCTCAGCTAAGGCTTAGTGCAGTGAACTATAACGGTATCAGCGGTTCGTTGAGTGCAGGTATGGTGTATTCCAATAACCAGAAGATTGCGGAGACTTTAGTGAATAACTCTACTTCACCCATTACTGTTTCCTACACCATTGAATCAACGATAGGTGCCTGTACCTCTGCCTCTCCGCAGGTGATTCAGGTCGTAGTCAATCCCATTCCCAAATTATCTAGCACCCTTACACCTGTTGCTATTTGCAGTGGCACTACGTTTAGTTATGGCGCTACCAGTTTAACACCAAGTGCAGCTTTTACCTGGAGCCGCGCGGCCGTGCCCGGTATCAGTCAAACCGCCTCCAGCGGAAATGGAGATGTCAATGAGGTTCTGACCAATACAACCAACTTTCCTATCAACGTAACCTATATCTATGTTACCAGTGCCAATGGCTGTACCAACAGTCCTGGGCAAAGTGTGGTCGTTACCGTTAATCCCATTCCTGTCCTAAGCAGTGTGTTGTCAGCATCGCCAATCTGTAGTGGAGGTAACTTTATTTATACCGCTACGAGTGCCACTTCAGGTGCCGTCTTTAATTGGAGCCGCGCATCGGTTGCGGGTATCAGTCAAGGAGCAGCCAGTGGATCAGGAAACGTAAATGAAGTATTGACCAATACAACCGCTTCGCCCGTGGTGGTCACTTATGTGTATGTGGTGAGTGCCAACGGATGTGCCAATAGCCCCGGACAAAATGTAACGGTTACTGTTCAGCCGGTGCCTTCCGTCGTTGATCCTGCCGATCAGGTAGTATGTGCCGGAACCAATACCACATTGGTTGATTTTTCATCCACAGGTGTAGGTACAAACTACAACTGGGTAAATGATACGCCATCCATAGGATTACTTGCAGGTGGAAGTGGAAACATTGCTGCATTCAACGCCTTGAATTCAGGCAGTACTCCGGTAGTAGCAACGATTACAGTGACTCCGATTTACGCATCATGCACCGGTAGTGCGCAAAGCTTTACGATTACGGTCAATCCGGCTCCTACCGTAAATGCCATTGCAGACCAGGTGGTATGCGCTGCTTCTTCCACCACAGCGATTACCTTTGGCGGTGTAGCTACTACGTACGACTGGACGAATACGAATTCTTCCATCGGGTTGGCACTGAGTGGTACGGGGGTGACCGGTATCCCTGCCTTCACGACGATCAATACCGGAAATACGGTACAAGTGGCAACGATTACCGTTACGCCAAGATATGTGAATGGAGCAGTTACCTGTATAGGTGTATCCCGCGCATTTACCATCACTGTCAATCCGATTCCGGATGCATCGGCAAACCATCAGGATATCTGCAGCGGCCAGACGACCAACGTACTGATCAGTAATCCTAATGGAGTTTCAGGAACTACGTATAGCTGGACGATCGGTACCGTAACGGGTACGGTAAGCGGTCATAGTGCAGGAAGCGGTACAGTCATCAGTCAGACACTGACCAGCGCAGCCGGAGGAGTTGTTGAATACCTTATTACTCCATCCGCCAATGGCTGCGCTGGGGCAACGGTCTCCGTAACAGTGAATGTTAATTCAATTCCTATAGGCAATAGTATAGCTGCCGGTACTCATGTGGTGTGTTCCGGCACTACCTTAAATATCACTCCCACTTCCAATGTGGGGAGTGCTACTTATACCTGGTCAGGCAGTAATGGCAGCGGGGGTAGCGGAGCGATCACTGACAGCCCTGTGAATACTACCAATGCGCCTATTGATATTACGTACACCATAGTTCCCAAGGGACCTGCGCCCACTTTCTGTACTGGTTCTTCCTTTACGATTGTTGTGACGGTTAACCCGAATCCTACTTTTACAATTACCAATACGACTACAACGATTTGTAGCGGAGTTACTCCGGCAATCAGTGTCAGCAGTCCTACCGGTGGTGCGGTTATTACTTTACAGAATGTAAATTATGGCGCACTGACAAACGGAACATATAGTGGGGGAGGAGTATTTGGAACAGGTGGCAGTTTGTCGGAAGGTACTTTGATTAATTCAACGAATAATCCGATAGTTGTTACTTACACCTTTACGATCACTACATCAACAAGTCCATCGTGTCCGGTAACTACTACCACACAAAGCACGACAGTTACTGTTGAGCCAGCTCCGTCATTTACAATTAGTAATGTTACTCCATCCATCTGTAGCGGAAGTAAAACAGACATCACGTTAAATACCCCCGTAACCGGAGGGCAGGTGAGATTGAAAAGTGTGGTCTATGGAGCCGTGTCAGGTACACTTGCTGCAGGAGCAATTTATAATAATAACCAGAAAATAGAAGAGGTATTAAGTAATACCACCAATGCACCGGTTACTGTTCAGTATGAGTTTGAGTCGATTGTAGGTTCGTGCGGACCGGGTGCCTCTACTATTACTATGGTTACCGTTAATCCTAATCCCACTTTTACGATTACCAATTCTGCTTCTACTATTTGCAGTGGCACTTCGCCCACCATCAGTGTAGCGAGCCCTACCAGCGGAGCGGTGATTTCCTTGCAGAGTGTTAACTATGGTTCATTGACGAACGGTGCTTATTCCGCAGGAGGCACATTTGGTACGGGTGGTAGTCTGTCGGAAGGGAACCTGGTGAATACGACTAATAATGCGATCGTAGTGATCTACACGTTTAGTGTGAGTACACCGACAAGTCCTTCCTGTCCGTTGAGTGTCACCACACAAAGCACGACAGTTATTGTTCAGCCAGCTCCGTCCTTTACATTAACGAATACTACTGCTTCCATTTGTAGCGGAAGTAAAACCGACATCACATTAAACACCCCAGTCAGCGGTGGCCAGATCCGGTTGAAGACGGTTACCTATGGTGCGGTAAGTGGAACCTTATCGGCAGGAGCAATATTTAATAATGGCCAGAAGATTACCGAAACGTTGCTGAATACCACCAATGCACCGGTTACTGTTCAATATGAGTTTGAGTCGATTGTAGGTTCGTGCGGACCGGGTGCCTCTACCATTACTATGGTTACCGTTAATCCTAATCCCACTTTTACGATTACCAATTCTGCTTCGACTATTTGCAGTGGCACTTCGCCCACCATCAGTGTAGCGAGCCCTACCAGCGGAGCGGTGATTTCCTTGCAGAGTGTTAACTATGGTTCATTGACGAACGGTGCTTATTCCGCAGGAGGCACATTTGGTACGGGTGGTAGTCTGTCGGAAGGGAACCTGGTGAATACGACTAATAATGCGATCGTAGTGATCTACACGTTTAGTGTGAGTACACCGACAAGTCCTTCCTGTCCGTTGAGTGTCACCACACAAAGCACGACAGTTATTGTTCAGCCAGCTCCGTCCTTTACATTAACGAATACTACTGCTTCCATTTGTAGCGGAAGTAAAACCGACATCACATTAAACACCCCAGTCAGCGGTGGCCAGATCCGGTTGAAGACGGTTACCTATGGTGCGGTAAGTGGAACCTTATCGGCAGGAGCAATATTTAATAATGGCCAGAAGATTACCGAAACGTTGCTGAATACCACCAATGCACCGGTTACTGTTCAATATGAGTTTGAGTCGATTGTAGGTTCGTGCGGACCGGGTGCCTCTACCATTACTATGGTTACCGTTAATCCTAATCCCACTTTTACGATTACCAATTCTGCTTCGACTATTTGCAGTGGCACTTCGCCCACCATCAGTGTAGCGAGCCCTACCAGCGGAGCGGTGATTTCCTTGCAGAGTGTTAATTATGGTTCATTGACGAACGGTGCTTATTCCGCAGGAGGCACATTTGGTACAGGTGGTAGTCTGGCGGAAGGGAACCTGGTGAATACGACCAACAATGCTATAGTGGTTACTTATACTTTTAGTGTGAGTACGCCTACGAGTCCTTCCTGTCCATTGAGTGTCACTACACAAAGCACGACAGTTATTGTTCAGCCAGCTCCGTCCTTTACATTAACGAATACCACTGCTTCCATTTGTAGCGGTAGTAAAACCGACATCACATTAAACACCCCAGTCAGCGGTGGTCAGATCCGGTTGAAGACGGTTACCTATGGTGCGGTAACGGGCTCCTTAACTGCAGGCGCCCTGTTTGTTAATAATCAGAAAATACTGGAAACTCTGACCAATGCAACGAATTCGCCGGTGACTGTTCAATACGAGTTTGAATCCATGGTGGGCTCTTGTGGACCAAGTGCAACGATTACAACGAATGTGATTGTAAATCCCAATCCAAGCTTCAGTATTACCAATACAACGGCTGCTATTTGTAGTGGCACTTCGCCATCGATCAGTGTTACCAGTCCGACCAGTGGGGCAGTAATTACATTACAGAATGTGAACTATGGGGCATTAACCAATGGCGCTTATGTCTCAGGCGGCACATTTGGTACAGGCGGAGCTTTGGCGGAAGGTAACCTGACCAATACCACCTCGAACTCAATCACAGTGACGTATACATTCAGAGTGACTACGCCTACAACCCCTTCCTGCCCGCTCACAGTAAGCACGCAAACAACTACAGTCCTAGTAGATCCTATACCTACCGTTAGTCTGAATTTTAATCTTGCTTCCGCGAGCAATCCGCCACAGGTAGCGGAAAATGATCCCTCCTTTAAAGTTTTCGGAAACCAGAAGGGAGGGTTGTTCACCATTACTCCGGGAATTGGTTTGGGAAGCACTCTTCAGAATCCTACGGATGAAGCTGTTTTTGATCCGAGTGCCGCCACCATCTATGACGGCCATCCTTCTACGTTGAATACCATTACCTATACCTACACCAATGAAACCGGTTGTACTAATTCGATATCAAAAAGTATTATTGTAAATGCGATAACCGATATTGATTTTGGTGTTGATGGTGCAACGCTTGACAACTCGGGAAGCTATAATGTATGCGCGGAACAGGGCCAGGTGAAATTACTGGGTTTCCCCTCTTTTCCGGCTGAAGGGCATGGAAGTAACTTTGAAAGTTTAACAGCCGGACTTACCATTAAATTTGATGGAGTCAATTATTTTATTGAGACGAACGGCCTTGCGGCCAATACCTATTCGATAAAGTATTCGTTTACCAACATTAACGATGCCACCTCAACGAAGATCAGAACGGTAAAGATTTTAGCCAGCCCGCTCGCGAAATTCGTCACTTCCAACAATTGTATTGTGAGCGATGTGGTGTTTACCGATCAGTCTACTGTGAACAATGCATTCGGAGCTGCCATTACCGGATGGCAGTGGAATTTTGGCGATGGTAATACCAGTTCGGCAAAAGACCCCGCATGGAGATACAGCGAGTCTGATACTTACTTTGTTACCCTCAAAGTAACCACCAATGAGGGCTGTTCTAATACTTCGGGAGCGACCGATCATCCACTGCGCGTTGGAGATGTGCCTGAAGTGAATTACGACTGGACGGCAATCTGTACGAATGACTTCACTAATTTTGTTGATAAAACGACCAAGGTAGTGGGTAGCACTCCTCCCGGAATAAGTCAGATTGTTTCGTACACGTGGGATTTTGGTGATGGAGATGTACTGACAGCCGGTATTGGTAATGTACCAGCTAATCAACATGGTGGCCGTACTTTAGGTACGTATAAAGATCCTAAGCACAATTACCAATTGAATGGAATTTATGATGCAGTGCTTACCGTGAGTACTAACGATGGTTGCACCAGTTCCAAAATCAAGAAGGTATCTATTCTTCCCGGAGGTGTGATTGCAAAGCCAACACCTTCTACACCTTATTTGAAGGATTTTGAAGCGGATGGAGCAGGATGGATCGCCGAACCTCAGGCAGAAGGTGGAAATACAAGTTGGATATGGGGTACACCTACCGGCATTACTATTAAGTCGGCCGCCTCTGGTTCCAAAGCATGGTGGACAGGAAGGAATCAGACCGTGAACAATGAAGTTACTTACTACAGCTTGGAGCATTCTCAAGTGAATGGTCCTTGTTTCGATTTAACTTCACTTGACCGCCCCATGGTATCTCTCGATTACTGGTCCGATTCGGAGAAAGACATTGATGGTGCCGTATTGCAGTACTCCACCAATGGTGGTTTGGATTGGATCATCGTTGGCCCTGCTGCCGGATTAGCGGATCGCGATCAGGGTGTTCAGTGGTTTAACAGTTCCGCCATTATTTCCAATCCCGGAACCCAGGCCATAGGCCCTTATGGTTGGTCTAACCGATTGGGTAAATGGATCAATGGTCGTTTTAATCTGGACATCATTCCCGCTAACTTACGAAGCCAGGTTCGTTTGAGAGTAGCCTTCTCCAGCAACGATGGGAATGTGACATCCGATAACCAGACTTTTGATGGATTTGCTTTTGACAACGTATTTGTAGGTGATAAGCAGCGCAATGTATTGATCGAACATTTTACAGATAGTCAATTGCAGAACACCGGTGACAGTTACATTGACAAACTGCAGAGTGATCAGCTCGCATTGTACAACCACTCTGATTTCAATGACATCAGGTATCATATCAGCAGTTCAGGTACTCCTGATCCGTTAGCTCAGGATAACCAGGCCGATCCGGGGGCGCGGGCTACCTACATGGGAGTTTCGCGACCGCCCACCACGCTGATGGATGGAATTCTGGATAACAAATTTACCGGTAAGTATGATGAGATCAATTTGGTGGAACTCGATCGCCGGGCACTGAAGGATCCTGCCTTTGATCTGGCGCTTACTGTAGTACCCGGTACACCCGCAAATACACTCAAAGTGAATCTGACGGTGACTGCCAAAGCAGCCCATAGCGATCCCTTGATTGTTCAGGTGGTATTAATTGAAAACAATGTGGGTGCGTTCCGAAATGTTTTACGTAAAACATTGTTTGGATCAGATGGCCAGACTATTTCCAATTCCTTTGTGGCCGGACAAGCCATTACCTTGACGAATACCAATAATGAAGAGCTTAATGTACCAATTGTAAATTCTGGTCAGCTTTCCCTGATTGCCTATGTTCAGAATAAAAACACGAAGGAAATTTATCAGAGTATAAAAATAGCATCACCACCTAAAACGGGTCGTGTTGTTGTAGGGCTTGAAGAAGAAGTGATCCCGACTACACTCAATGGAATTTCGATCTATCCTAATCCGGCTAACCAGGTCTTCTACTTTGGTATTCCTGATCCGAATACCACGCAGGGCTATACCTGGAAACTTTCAGATCAACGGGGTGTAGTGGTGCGATCAGGAGATTTTGAAAACGCCATTAACGGGAAGAAGCAGGTAGATGTATCTGGTTTACCGAATGCCGTTTATTTCGTGATCCTTACCGGACCGGGCCACTCTGTCGTTTACCGAAAGCTGGTGATCATGAATAGTGGTAACTAGTAAGTCGCAGTCTCCAGTTCCTTGAGGGCCTCCTTGAGTTGCACGATGAACGATTCTGTTTCGGAAGGTATTGCCTTCGAGAGAATATCGGACTTGCACATTTGCTCCAGTTCAATAGCGGAGGATTTTAATCCCTGCATACCCATCATGGTCAGGGATGGTTTGATCTTGTGAATGGCTTTGCCCATGGCTTCCCAATTCTTTAATTCGACCATGCGGCTGATGTCTTCAATGCTTTTGGGCATGCTCTCCAGAAAGGTGGCGATCATTTCCTGTATAAATTGTTTATCGTTGTTCGATACACTCTGCAGGTAGGAGAGGTCGATCAGTTTTGGACCTTTTGGTTTTTCATTGTCTGCCGGAGAGCGAGGTATCTTGGATTTATTACCGCTGTATTTTAACAACACCCTGAAAAGATCTTCGGGGGTGAAGGGTTTGGGAACGCAATCATTCATGCCAGCCGAAAGACACTTCTCAATATCCTTACGTGTGGCATTCGCGGTGAGTGCAATAATGGGCACCTGGCTTTTGGGCGCTTCGCCCATGCGGATAGCTTTTGTTGCTTCGTACCCATCCATGACCGGCATCTGCACGTCCATCAAGATAATGTCAAACGAATTGTTCTTGATTTTTTCAACCGCCACGTATCCATTTTCGGCCAGCTCAATATTGCAATCCCATGTTTTGAGGATACTGCTTGCATAAAGGCGGTTGATGTCATTGTCTTCCACCAGCAGTACATTCAGATTCTTTAAACTGTTTCGATAGGTTTGACTTCGCTTGGCGCGCAAGGAAGTCTCGGCAATATCATCCACTACACCCACCGCGTAGGGGATCAACACGGTGAAGGAAGAACCTTTATCTTCCTGACTTTTTACGGAAATTTTTCCCTTTTGTAACTCCACCAGCTGTTTTACAATGGTCAATCCTAAACCTGTACCTCCGTATTTGCGGGTAACACTGGCATCGGCCTGGCTGAAACTTTCAAAGATGGTGGAGAGTTTATCTTTAGGAATTCCTATTCCGGTATCAATGACATCAAAACGGACGACACAGTTTCTCTTTTCTTTTTGTTCAATGGAACAGCAGAGTTTTATAGCACCACTGTGAGTGAATTTGATGGCATTACTGATCAGGTTAATCAGTATTTGATTCAGGCGCACCGGATCACCGATGAGAATAAGGTTCGCTTCGCTGTTCACGTCCAGTTCCAGCAGTACTCCTTTCTCCGCAGACTGCACCGAGAATGTATCGATCAGGGAAGCCAGCAGGTCACGCAGATTGAAGCCAATGTTTTCGAATTTCAGTTTCCCGGATTCGATAGAAGCCAGATCAAGGATGTCATTAATGATGACTTTGAGATTATCCGCAGCGCTTTTGATGGCATTGAGATAGGTGGTCTGTTCTTCAGGCGATGGATTTTGGCTGAGCAGTGTAGCCATGCCTGCGATGCCATTGATGGGCGTTCTGATCTCGTGACTGATGTTGGCCAGAAACTGATCTTTGGTGCGTTGTGCGCGCATCAGTTCTTCCGCTACATTTTTTCGCTGGGTAATGTCGCGACAGTCCAGTATGAGCCCTTCAATGTCGTTCTTGTGTTGGAGATTGATGGAGTTGAACTCCAGGTATTTATACGTTTTGTCTTTGCATAAAAACTGAAACTCTACCGATTCATTGTAGTGCTTGCTGATACTTTCCTTATACCGGGTATTAAAATCCCTCAACGTTTCCGGAAGGATGAAATCAAAGAAGTTTTTACCGATCAGACTGCCCGGCTTATGGCCGAGTGTTTCTTCCACAGAGGAATTGTGATACAGGATCTCTCCCGAATAATCGACAATGAAAATAATATCCGAACCATCTTCCACTACCGATTGGTAGAAAAGTCCTTTCTTTACGTATTCTTTAAGGCTGTTCATCAGATTCCGGCCTCTTCCATTTCTTTTAAATACCGGTAGATAGACGACTTACCAATGTCGAGTTTTTTTGCTACCTCTAATACATTGTTGTCATATTTATTCAGGTAGTTTCGGATGATGCGGTAGAGGTATTCCTGCAAGGTCATTTCCTCCAGCAGGAACGTTTGCTCACCGATGGCACTATTGAAGCTGATATCCTGAGGTTTGATTTCTTCATCGTTGGCCATGACTACCGCCAGTTCGATCACCGACCGAAGTTCGCGCACATTTCCCGGAAACGGATATTGAAGAAGTTTGTCTTGTGCCTCCTGCGTAATCTTGAATTTCTTCAGCTTATTTTCTTTGGTGAACTGATCGACATAATGCTTGGCAATGAGGATCACATCCTGTCCGCGTTCGCGAAGAGGAGGGAGCTGGATAGGAAGACCCAATAACCGGTAATATAAATCTTCTCTGAACTTGCCTGCCTTTGTCTCTTCCTGCAGGTTTCGGTGCGTGGCTACCAATATGCGCACATCCAGTTTCACTACCGAGTTACTTCCAATGCGGGTAACTTCTTTTTCCTGAAGTACACGGAGCAGTTTGGCCTGGAGACTAAGATCCATCTCGCCGATTTCATCGAGGAATATAGTGCCCCCTTCGGCCTCTTCAAACTTTCCTATTCTTCGGGTGGCAGCTCCGGTGAAGGCTCCTTTTTCATGGCCAAAGAGTTCGCTTTCTATCAGCTCCTTCGGGATCGCCGCTATGTTTACCGCTACAAAAGGTTTGTTCTTTCTTTTTGAGTTGTAATGAATCGCTTTGGCAATTAATTCCTTACCCGTTCCGGTTTCTCCTGTAATGGAAACCGTAATGTTGGTGTTGACTGCTTTCTCTAACAGTTCGAATACTTTCTTAATGGAAGTACTATTGCCAATAATGCTTTTCTCAAATTCATACTTGACGGAGATCTCCTGCTTAAGACGATCGATTTCACGGATGAGTGAGTTCTTGTTACGGGCATTATGGATGGAGTTGAGAATACGCTCTTTGGCTTCTTCGTCCTTGGTAATGTAGTCAAAAGCACCCGCCTTTAAGAGTTCCACAGCAGTACCGATCTTTTCCTGTGCCGAAATCACGATGACACTGATGTCGGGATTGAATTCTTTTATTTGCCTCAGTACTTTCTCGCCCGGCATATCCGGCAGCGAATAGTCCAGGGTGATGACGGATGGATTCTGATGTAACTGGTCAATACAATCTTTACCTGAGGTAAAAAATGCCGCTTCTATATCGGGATTGAGGCCTAATACATATTTCAGGAATTTGGTATAAGCCGGGTCGTCTTCAACTACAAAAATTTTAATCGGGTCTTTCTCGTACATTTCAGGGTTTGTTTCAGAAGTAAATTAAGCGGGATTTTTCTATCTGCAAAGTTTTAAAATACCTCTTTATTGAGGACTTTTATAATTCAAATTCCTTTAACGACGGTATGCTTGCTGAATTTGGAAATCTATCGAACTCAGAAATAGAACTGGTGCTGAAGTCGCCCATTCTTACCAGCATACTTATCGCCGGTGCGGATGGCAACATCGACCGGAAGGAGATTCAGGAATCCATTAAGGTAGCTCAAAAGAATGCTAAAAAATCGAAGACCAGGATGATGGAGTTCTACCAGTTTGTAGGGGAAGATTTTGAAGATAAGCTGAAAATACTTTTGCAGGGTTACCCTTCATCCGCCTCACAGCGCAGCACCATGATTGTACAGGAATTGGCCCAACTGAATAACGTGCTTCCTAAAATTGACCGTGTTTTTGCTCAGGAACTTTACGGAAGTATGAAAGACATTGCTCACAAGATTGCTTCCTCTTCGGGTGGCCTGCTGGGGATGAAATCAATCGGGGAAGAAGAGGCCCGATATGTCCATCTTCCGATGATCAAAGATCCTGCTTCTTATTAGTTTTCTCTTTTATTATTCTCTGTGCCTCGCGAACACGTCTCTTTCTTTGCCAGTGCTGTTATACCCTTGCGGCTTGCCTTTTTAATGTGGCTTGTATTCAGCATTGAGTTCTTTTATGGTATTGATTTATCGTTTCTGGGTATACTGCCACGCACCTTAACGGGACTGACAGGAATCGTTGCTGCACCGTTGCTTCATGCCAACCTTTCTCATTTGATCTCCAATACGTTACCCTTGCTTTTCTTAGGCTGTACTTTATTCTTTTTTTATTACCGGATTGGCAAAAGGGTATTTCTCAGCTGTTATTTCTACACCAATATCCTGGTATGGATTTTCAGTCCGAATGTTTCGTACCACATCGGAACGAGCGGGTTAATCTATGGTCTTTCGGCCTTTCTCATGTTTTTTGGATTTCTTCGCCGGGACTTTAAGTCGCTTTTGATTTCTATTATTGTGGTGATGCTCTACGGAGGAATTTTTTATGGAGTGCTTCCCATCGATCCGCGCATTTCATGGGAGTCGCACCTGGCGGGGGCTTTGGTAGGAACAGTTTCTGCATTTAATTTGGCAAATAAAAAACGGGTAAGCTAGGAAGGTATGGACGCAGCAGCAAAGAAAATCATGGACGAGTTAAGGGCTGGAAAGTTTGCTCCGGTATACATGCTTCAGGGGGAGGAGCCATTCTATATTGATTTGATTTCCAATTATATAGAAGCTCACGCATTAAGCGAATCAGAAAGGGGATTTAATCAGGTTGTAGTGTATGGAAAGGATACTCCGGTGAATGTCATCCTCACCCATGCACGCAGGTTTCCGATGATGGCGGAGCGGCAGGTGGTGATTGTACGTGAAGCACAGGATATCCCCGATCTGCAAAAGGAATCCGGTTCAAAATTGTTACTGGATTACATCACGCGGCCTGTTCCTTCTACCGTTCTGGTACTTTGTCACAAGCACAAAACGCTTGACAAGAGACGTGAACTGGGCAAGAAGATCGATGCCCTTACCAAGTCAGCCACTTTCAAAAAGCCGTACGACAACCAGCTACCTGAGTTTGTGCAGGAGTATGTAAAAGATAAAGGCTATAAGATTGATGATGGCGCCATACGGGTGCTGTGCGAATATGTGGGCACTGATCTGAACCGCCTGGCCAATGAAGTGGATAAAGTTCTCATCAGTAGTGTGAAGGGTGAAGTCATTACTGCGGATAAGGTGATGGCGCAGGTAGGAGTAAGCCGTGAGTACAATATCTTTGAATTACAGAAAGCTCTGATCAAGAAAGATGCTTTGACGGCTGCCAAGATTGTGAACTACTTTGAGAGCAACACCAAGAAGAACCCGGTGATCCCTGTAGTGGCGTTTTTATATTCTTTTTACAGTAAACTTCTGGCGGCTTCGGTGGCTCCGGATAAGAGCGAAAGAGGCCTGGTTAGTTTGCTTAAAATCAGTCCGTTTGCAGCTAAGGATTATACTTCTGCTTTGTATCATTATTCCACGCCAAAAATTGTGGAGAACATTCACTTGCTGAAAGAGTCTGACTTGAAGTTAAAAGGTGTTAACTCCGGCAATAGTGGTGAAGGGCAGATATTAAAAGAGCTTGTCTTTCGTTTGATGTAGTGATGGCCTGTATGAAGGACGATTGGCGAACGAGGAGGTACAGTGATGTCCTTCATCGGAAACCGTAATTAAATAAATCGCAGTTAAAAGGGTTGGCTTGTTAATGGGTTGCCGAACGCATGTATTGCTTATCGGGTAAGAATGTTTAGTTTTGAGTCCGTGCCATCGCATTTGATATTTTTAGCATGGGAATATTTTTTAAACTGATCGCTGCAATTTTTTTGAACACAACCAGTTTTCTTACCAAAGCTGAGATGAGGAAAATACTTATCGCTTGTATTATCGTGGCATTTGCTTTTACTGCAAGCGCACAGGGTTCACTGTCACAAAGCAAACCTGACTTACTTTTCAATACCGGTATTGATCTGATGACACAGGGAGAGTACGGTGCGGCACGCGAGAGCTTCACGCAGTACCTGAAGCAATCCACACGACAGGATCTGAAATACGATGAGGCGTATTATTACAAAGCCTTATGTGCCGTTAAGTTGTATCATCCGGATGGTGAAAAGCAACTGGAGCAGTTTATCAGCAAGAACCCCGCACATCCACTGTCCACCACTGCCTATTATGAACTGGGTTCGTTCTTCTATGATGAGAAGAATTATACCAAGGCATCTTCCTATTTCGGCAAAGCCGATTTTACTTCGCTCACTAGCGAGCAACAAAGCACCGGGCACTTTCGCTGGGGGTATGCCTACTTCAGTCAGAAGAAACTGAAAGAAGCGGGAGAGCAGTTTAACTTTGTGAAGGGTCAGGGAGGGCAGTACGGACCAGCCGCCAGCTATTATGCCGGCTATGTGGAATACACACAAGGTGATTACGCCAGTGCGACTGTTGATTTAAAAAGGGCTGAGCAGAATTCGGCTTACGCTACGATTGTTCCTTACCTGCTTGCCAATGTTTACTATAAAGAAAAGAAATACGATGAGTTGCTCGCGTATGTCAATTCATTGAAAAACAGAACCGATCTTACTAATAGCGAAGAGATCGCTTTATTATCAGCGGAAGCCTATTATAAGAAGACTGATTTCGCCAAAGCGATTCCAGGATACCTTACGTATTTAGGGGCAAAGGAGAGCGTGGATAAAGGTGTACTGCTACGGGCAGGTTATGCCGCGTTTATGACGCAGAGCAATGAGCAGGCCATTAACTTTTTAAAGCGTGCCGCCTCTGATCAGGATTCTACCGGATTTTATGCTTCCTACTTTCTGGGACTTGCTTACCTGAAGCAGCAGCAAAAGCCATTGGCACAGATTGCTTTTGGTAATGCGCGCCAGTTCAAGGGGGATGATCGCCTGGCCGAAGAGAGCAGCTATCAATTCTCCAAAGTGTCGTATGACTTGGGTAAAACCGATCAGGCCGTAGATGAATTCGAAGGCTTTCTTAAGAAATACCCTGGCAGTACACACACCATCGAAGTAAGAGAACTGCTTGGTCAGGCATACGTGAATGCCAATAACTACAACAAAGCGATTGAGTACATTGAGGCGTTGCCCAAACGCACACCGGCCGTGAGCTTTGCTTATCAGAAGGCGACTTACTTAAAGGGAACAGAGCTCTTCAATAAAGAAGACTATGCACAGGCGGTGGTGTTCTTTGAGAAGTCATTGCAGTCGCCTACCGACCCGGTTTATACGGCCGATGCCAGTTTCTGGAATGGTGAAGCGTACTCGATCGGAAGAAAGTACGACAAGGCAGCTGAGAATTACCTGCGCATCATCGGCCTGAGCGGGATCAATAATCCGGACCTGATTGCACGCACCCGTTATGGATTGGGGTATTGCTATTTCAATCAGCAGCAATACGATCGGGCACAGTTCAACTTTAAAGAATTTGTAAGTAAATCACCCAAGAACAATCCGAACCTGGCCGATGGTATGATCCGGTTGGGTGATTGTTATTATGTGTCCAAATCGTATAGCGATGCGGTGGCGGCCTATCGCAATGCATTGGCAGCAAAAACCGCTGATGCGGATTATGCTCATTTCCAGATAGGTGTGATACAAGGAATTGATGGCAAGTATACCGAAGCATTTAGCGAACTGGACCTGCTGGCCAAGAACTATCCTAACTCAC
Source organism: Flammeovirgaceae bacterium (assembly GCA_023251155.1). Classification (GTDB taxonomy): domain Bacteria; phylum Bacteroidota; class Bacteroidia; order Cytophagales; family Cyclobacteriaceae; genus ELB16-189. The sequence continues at coordinate 25,523 of JAHEZH010000057.1, forward strand.
GATTTGCAGATCAGGCTTTGCTTCAGCGAGGTCAGTTGTATTTTGAACAAGGTAATTATCAGCAAGCTGCCGCTGACTTCTCGCGCCTGATTACGTCTTATCCTTCGTCTCAGTTTTTGCCTTATGCCTTTGAACGCAGGGCGGCTTCGTATTACAATTTGAAAGATTATTCCAGGACCGCCGATGATTATATCGTTGTGATCGAAAAGTATTCTACGCACCCGGCTGCTAAAGATGTGGCGGTACCATTGCAGGAAGCATTGAATCTCGCCGGACGATCAGGGGAGTTTGAACCGTATTTTATTAAAATAAAAAATGCAAACCCGGATGCAAAAGGAATAGAATCGGTGGAGTTTGAGACAGCCAAGAACTACTATTTTAATCAGGATTATACGAAGGCCGTAAGCAGTCTCACCAGTTACATCAACCAGTATCCGCAAAGCCCGCGTCTGGCGGAAGCGAAGTACTATAAAGCAGAAAGTTTCTACCGCCTAAAGGAGTATCCGAAAGCACTGGAGATTTACTATGATGTGTCATCCGACAATGCATTCACGATGTTGAACAAAGCACTGGCACGTATTGCTGAACTGGAATTCAAGAAAGGAAGCTATGAGAAAGCCATACCGTATTATCACCGGCTGGTGCGAGCGGCTACCAATAAGAAAGATCAATACACGGCCTGGTCAGGTCTGATGGAGTCTCACTACCTGCTGTCCCAATACGATTCCGCTGATGCGTATTCCAAACTGATTCTGGAAAAAGGAAACGTGAATGCAGGAGCACAGAACAAAGCGTCACTTTATTTAGGCAAGTCGGCTTTTAGTCGTGGTGATTATGAAACAGCAAAAGATGAATTCCTGAACACACTGAACACGGCACAGGACGAATATGGAGCAGAGGCCAAATACCTGCTGGCCGAAATTTTCTATCTCAACAAAGAGAACAAAGCATGTTATGAAACGCTGAACAGTCTCAACAAGGACTTTGCTGCTTATGATCAGTGGGTAGGTAAGTCGTATCTGTTGATGTCCGATAATTTCCTGGCCACAGGTAATGTTTTCAATGCGAAAGAAACACTGAAAACACTGATTAAAAATTTCCCGCTGCAAAGTGTGAAAGACCAGGCTTCTGAAAAACTGAGGAAGATCGAGAAATCAGAAGCCGAACTAAGTAAGAAACAGGCAGCCGCAGATACTACAGATAAGCCATGAGAAACAATTCAACCTACTTAGCTCGTTTTTGTTGGTCACTGGTACTGGTGACGGGAGTGGGCATGACTTCTTTTGCGCAGGATACCCAGGAGAAGTGGGAGGAAGGCGAAGGCGGAATCAAAAACGTGGAGTTTCGCATTGTAAAAGACAGACAGATTACGCTGCCGGCTACCGCCAATCGTAATTTTGAAAAGATACCCCCCCGTGCCGCGGAGCCCAACACTTCTCCGATCACGTACGAGTTCAAACCACTAAACTTTAACACGCCGGATTTCAATCCGGTCATTCGTCCTTTGAAGTTAAAGACGGAGACACAATCCAAAACGTATGGCAACTACGTGAGCGGAGGACTTGGAAATTTTTCATCCATCTATGGCGAAGCTTTTCTGAATACGAAGAGGGATAAGAATAAATATTACGGAGCACACCTGTTTCATCAGAGTTTTGCAAAAGGGCCCGTCAATGATAAGTTCTCCGGAAATGGAAACACGAACCTGGATTTGTTCGGTAAGTTCTTCACCGACAAAATCACTACGGGTGCGGCCTTGAACATTGAAAACCGCTCGGGTTATTTTTATGGTTATCCCTCTCCGGTGGGTATTGAGCGGGATCAGATCAAACAATCCTATACCGTAGTTGGCCTGAGTGGCGATATCGAGAATACAAAGCCAGCTGATTTTGACTTTAAGCTGAATGGAGGGTTCAGCTACTTATCCGATCATTATGACGCCAAAGAAAGCGAAGTGGCTTTGGGGTGGAAGAGTGATTATCAGTTAGAAGACAAATCAGGACTGGTACTGAATGCCGATTATTTCCTGATTTCGCGCAAAGACAAAACCGTGGATGCCAATCCAAGACACCTGTTCAAAGTCAGTCCTGCTTATCGGTTTTCGCCTATTGATGGATTGAATCTGTCCGCAGGTCTTAACATCGCTTATGAGAATGACAAGTTAGTCGATAAATCAGTGCATATCTACCCGAACGTATGGGCCGATTATGAACTGGGCAGTGCCACACAAGCGTATGCCGGACTGACCGGAGATATGGACAAAGTATCACTGCATACCCTGTCGAAAGAAAACCTGTGGTTGAATTCCAACATTGATATCGCGCACACCAACCGTGCGTTTGACCTGATGGCCGGACTGAAAGGCAAACTGGTCAAGAAGCTGGCGTATGATGCCGGGTTTTCGGTAGCACGATTAAAGAACCTGTACTACTTTCAGAATGCACTCACTGATCAGTCCAAGTTTGATGTGAAGTACGATGATGCCAGCCGACTCAATCTCTTTGCTGATCTGGGCATTAGTGTTTCAGAGAAAATACGCTTCAATGGAAGAGGTGACTATTACAGCTATTCGTCCGAGCAGTTGCTGCACAAGCCCACCTACCGGCTGGCACTGGGATCGTCCTTCAATATCTACAGCAAGATTTCATTGCAGGTTGACTTTATCACTCAAGGAGGGATGAAGGCGCTGGATTCATCCGGCAAGATACTGACACTTGATCCGGCACTTGATCTGAGTGCAAAGGCCAACTATTATTTCTCGAAACAGGTTTCCGTGTTTGTGAAGCTGAACAACCTGCTCTCGTCTGATTATCCGGTGTATTACCACTATCCGGTGAGAGGGTTTCAGGCTATGGGTGGACTGACATGGAGCTTCTAAGAATTGGTTTAATTTTAAAGAAATTAAGTTATTTTTGTATTAATACCCTGCTAACATACCTGACATGGCAAAACGAAAAAAGACGGATGATCCTTCACCGGATAACCTTGACCCTCAAAATGATGCTGATAACTTCGGGTTGCCCGATCTGGAGTACAAGCCATTAGAAGAAGAGGAAACATCGGACGAACTCCAGGAAGAAGCCGAAGAGCCTGTGAAAGAAGAAACTCAGCCGCAGGCTTCCCATGAAGAAGAGGAACGCAAAACCGAAGTTGAAGAAGAAACATTCGTACCTGAGGAAGAAGGAAGTTCTAAGGCTCCTGCGATCATCATTACGATTATTGCCCTGGTGATCATCGCAGCCAGCGGATTGATATACTACTATGTGTACCTGCCGAAGGCGGCAGCAAAAGAAAAAGCCAGACAAGAACAAGAGGCTAAACTTTTGAAGGAGCGGGAAGAAGCCGCCCGTTTGGCAAGAGAGGAAGAAGAGCGCAGAAGACATGCTGCGGATTCGGCTGCCAATGTGGTAACCAAACCGGCCATAGGAGAGATCGTTACACTCACCGAGCGCACCAGGCGTTATTATGTAGTGGTTACCAGTTCCATTGATGGAGATCTGGCCATGGACTTTGCCCGGAAGCTGAGCGCGAAAGGAGTAAGTACGAAGATTATTCCTCCCTTTGGTAAATGGAATTTCTATCGCCTGGCGGTAGGTGATTTTGAGACTTTTGCAGAAGCACAAGCCAGTGCAGATTCATCGAAAGGGGAGTATGGCGATGGTGTGTGGGTGATCAAGTATTAAGTGGGCATAGTAGTTGAAGTTACATCTTCTTTAAACTGAAAACAGATGTCAGAGTCGGAGAAGAAAAATAGAATTATCGGACTGGCCGTATCAACAGGTGTTCACCTGGTGATACTGCTGGTCATGTTTTTTTTAGTAGCGTTCAATATTCCCAATCCACCATTCGGCACACCTGCTGATGGTGTGGTATTAAACTTAGGAGACTTTGATGAAGGTTCAGGTGATGTGCAGTCCGAGACACTTGCTCCCGTGTCGGATAATCCAACTCCTGATAATGCGGAAGCTCCTCAACAGCAGGTTCAGCAGCAGGAAGAAGTGAAACCCGAAGAGGCAAAGCTGGAAGAGGCTAAGGAAATTGTCTCCAAAGATGATGAGAGCGGGGTAGTGGTCAAAGAGAAAGAAGACAAGAAGAAGGAAATAAAGCCAGAACCGACTAAAGAGAAAACACCAGAAAAAGAGAAGACTTCTGAAGTACGAAAAGAAGAGGTGAAGGAAGTAAAAGGTGATGTCAAAGGTACTGCGGATGGAGGAAAGACCAATGCCAGCCAGGGTAGTGATATCAATAAGAAAGGAGATAAAGGAAAACCGGAAGGTACGCTTGATCCCAACGGACAATATACGGGTAAGCAAGGCGGTGGAGGCTCAGGTGGACTTGATTTGGTGGGTATGGGCGGCTGGGGTTGGGCCGATAAGCCGGTGATACCAGAGCTTCCGGATAATGTGGACGGCCGTATTGTGTTTGAGATAGAGTGCGATGAAGATGGCGAGATCATCGGTATTACCACTCTTGAAAGAGGTCTAAGCCCAAGAGCGGAGCAATTACTGAAAGAGCAAATTCGTAAAAACTCGTTGATTCGTGTTTCCGCAGGTCAGGTTCCTGAACGCTCTAAAGGAAGAGTGGTATTTGTGTTGAAGACGAAGTAGTCAATAACATTCGTTTCCTTTTGCCTGCATTTCAGGTTAATATCTCGCTTTTTAGTTGACTTATTCAAGTCAGTCATTTTTTCTCATAATTTTTTAATGCACGAGTATTTTATTATTGTAAGTCAACGGCTACATTTTATATACCCAATAGTGGCTATGCCTACATCTATGTAGCCAATGAGAGTAATGTAAGCAGTACTACCAGTGTGTACTTTGACGACCTGCTGATTGTGCACGACAGAAACAATGCAGCCCTGCAGGTAACCCAATCCAGCGATTACCTTCCTTTTGGATTAAGCTTCAACGAATACTATCAGAGCCGTACTGGAAGCATTACTAACAGTGGCTACAGTCAGAACAAGTACCAGTTTCAGGGGCAGGAAAAACAGACAGGCTTTGATCTGGGATGGTATCACTTCAAATACCGCATGCACGATCCTGCCATTGGCCGCTTTGGAATGGTAGATCCACTTGCCGATAAGTACACTTACAATAGTACGTATGCTTTTAGTGAGAACAGGTTGATTGATGGGGTTGAATTAGAAGGTGCAGAATGGGAGGGTTTTGCGGCGGGATTTGGTGCCGCATACGGACCTTATGTTTCTAGAAATAGTGATAATTGGGATGATGGATGGTTTTCTGGTGGATGGGATATGTTTACTGACTATGCATATGATAAGACCCTTGGAAATTATGACAAAATAATTAATGGCGTAAGTAACAAAGCCAGAAATGACTTGGATTATAAGAGTGGAAGTGGGACTTATTCAGATGAAGCTCCTATGCCTCAGGGCTCCCAAGACATGAATTACTTGGTGAAAGATGTTGGTGCAAAGGTGGAAATTGCAAAGGGATATTTGGGATTAATGAAACTTCAAAATGATCTTTTTGGGGTTGCTCTTGGTGGGCTGGAAGGATCAGTTGCTTCTGGATTTTCTTCAATGCTTAAAGTTAAAACACCTTATAATTCATTTAAGGGTAAAACATTTGTTTTTGGCACAGATAAGGCTACACTGAGTAATGCCGAGAATGTATTTCAAAGCTCCTGGGATAATGTCATTGTACATGGAACCCATGATGCATTTATCGTGAATGGCGTTCGTAATACACCTGAACAACTAGCTAAATTAATGTATTCGCAAGGGTACAAATCAGGTACTCCTGTCAATCTAATATCTTGTTATACCGGTTTATATGAAGAAGGGGCAGCTTTCCAACTTTCTCAGTATTTAAATGCAACAGTAAGAGCACCATCCAATAGGATTGCAGTAGTGGAAGGAACACATTATTTTGAATCTGGTTATTGGAGTTATTCTAATTTATCAAAATTAATAAAATGAATAGAGTGGGATTCTTGAAGGAAGAACTGGATAAGGTCATAATCGTCCCCGAAATTCATTTGGGGACGATTTTAGACGATGATCTTAGGCAGAAGACTATTGACTATTTATCTAAAGGAAGGGTTATACTGAGCTATATGGAGATTTCCACGGATGAATTGGGTAATAATATAGCACCTCTAGAGATATTGACAGATGGTAACTGGGTTTGGCCAAGTTATTTTCAATTTTTTCTAAAGAGGAAATTGAATCTCAGAATTGATGATGAATTTATCAATTTCATTAGATCAAAAGATTTTGTCATGGATGATATAAGTACTGACAAGCTCAAAGAGCTCCAACATTTGTATTTGAATAAAAAGATATGATGGTACTTTAAGATTTGAGAACAAGCAGTTCCTACAGTTTAGGCTGTTTTTGGTTGACTCAGATAATGATTTAGTTGATTTCATTACTTTATATAATCGAATTTTTTTTGACTACTGCATTCTATAAACGTACTTATTAGAATACTGATTTGTAATCAATTAATAGATTGAGAAAGGTAATACTCCACATAATTGTTTTTCTTGTTGCCATTGCTACTGCAATTGCTCAACCTCGTGTTGTCGGTCTTACCGAAAAAGATCGTATAAAAATAAACGAGCAGTCATCCATCGAAAAGCGATCAAAGCTATACACCAAGCTCCTTCATAAAGACAGCGTCCGCTTTATGAAGGAGTCTAACCGCTATTGGCAAGGTAAACTGGATAGTATTCATGGTGAGATGTCAGGCCGCACGAAAAAGCTAAGGAGAAAAGGGAAAAGCTTGCGCAAAAGATTCAAGATCCACTGCGCAAGCTTCCTGCTCGTTTACAGATTTCAGAGGAAGATTATCGCTTTCCG
>JAHEZH010000183.1 GCA_023251155.1 Flammeovirgaceae bacterium
CGGTGAAACCCAATGCAGATGGATATTATCCGGTAGCTATCCCTGGAGTGACGAAGTATTTTTCATAATCTGATTGACACATCAAATGCAGGAAGGAAGTCATCACCCGGTGACTTCTTTTTTTATCACTTAGCTATTCAACGTAATACAGTTTTTTTTTATGTCTACCAAAGCACTCCTCATCATCGACATGCAAAACGAATCGTTCTCTCCGGAAGCGAATGTGTACGATACCGATGGAGTAGTCGAGCGCATCAACGCTTTAAGTGATCGCTGCCGCAAGGCCGGCTATCCGGTTATCATCATCCAGCACGATGGCACCCTGCAAAATGAATACCTTCCCGGCACCGATGGATGGAAGTTACTCCCTCAGATAACGACTACCGGTAACGATATCCTGATCAGCAAAACAGCCAATGATAGTTTTTATCAGACCAATCTGTCAGCTGTACTTCATCAACATCATGTATCGGAGTTAATCCTTACCGGATCGGCTACCGATTTCTGCATGGACGCTACGGTGCACTCCGCTCTCTCTAAGAATTATAAAGTCACCGTAGTGCAAGATGGACATACTGCTGGTGATCGCCCTCACCTGAAAGCACAGCAGGTGATTAATCATTATAACTGGATCTGGAGTAACCTTACTCCTACCAACATCTCCGTAAAACCAGCCAGCGAAATCATTATTTAATTTTTAAATTTTAACGTGATGCCGATTACAAAGATGTTCACGGAGGATTTTTTCTGTGCATACAGCTGCTGCCGGTGACAAAGAAGTCGTTACTCTTTCAAATTGATCCATTGATAGCGTTATATTCACATTCAGGTAACGTTCACTTCAGTTCTTGAACACTCATCCGCAACTCAAAAGAACCTGTTTATGAAAAAACTCATTCTCTCCTGTGTTATACTTGCTTCCTGCTATGTACAGGCGCAATCCATCGCTAAAGGGTATGTCTACGAGGACCTCAACAAAAACGGAAAGCGCGATAAAAAAGAGAAAGGTATAGCCGGTGTTGCGGTGTCGAACGGGTTACACGTAGTAGCTACCGATGCTCAGGGTTTTTATCAGCTGCCGGTGGGTAATGATCATCTCATCTTTATCAGCAAGCCGGTTGGCTACCAGGTTCCGCTTGACGCCAATAATCTGCCGCGCTATTATTATAATCATAAACCGGCGGGCTCACCTGCCGATTTTAAGTATCAAGGTGTAGCTCCTACGGGGGCATTGCCCAAGGAAATCAACTTTGCATTGTATGCATATGCAGAAGACGATAACTATACCGCGTTACTTTTTGGTGATCCGCAGCCACGAACAGCCGAAGAGCTGGGCTACTTTGCCAAAGGGGTAGTGAGTGAAGTAGAAAACATAAAAGGTATTCGCCTGGGGATTAGCCTGGGTGACCTGGTGAGCGATGATCTTGACTTACATCGTCCGTATATCGAGGTGATGAAACGGATCGGCTTGCCCTGGTATAATGTCATGGGCAATCACGACATGAACTTCGAAGCGAAAGCCGACTCGCTTTCTGATGAAACCTTCGAAGCCCACTTTGGCCCGGCCAATTATTCCTTCAACTACGGGCAGGTTCATTACCTGATATTAGACGACATTCTTTACCCGGATCCCCGTGATGGCAAAGGGTATTGGGGTGGCTTCACCCAACGTCAGCTGGATTATATCGAGAATGACCTGAAACTGGTAAGCAAAGACAAACTGATCATTCTTTCTTTTCACATTCCCTTGCAGCAGTACGATGACAGCTACCGCATCGAAGACCGTCAGCGACTGTTTCGGATATTGAAAGACTTTAACAACACATTGATCCTTTCGGCTCACACCCATTTGCAGCGCAACGATTTCTACACCAAAGCCGATGGCTGGCTGCAGGATAAACCCCTTCACGAATACAATGCAGGTACGACCTCGGGCGACTGGTATTCCGGAATGTTCAATGAGCAGGGCGTACCTGCCTCTACCATGCGCGATGGCACGCTGAAGGGTTATGCATTTCTGCACTTCCAGGGCAATCGCTATTCCATTGAATACAAGGTAGCCGGCAAGCCAAAAGAATACCAGATGGAACTGTATGCTCCGAAAGCAGTTCCTTATCAAAGAACGTACGGATGGGCCGGTATCTATGCCAACTTTTTTATGGGAACAGCCAATGATATAGTCGAATACCGTATTGACAATGGTCAATGGATGAAGCTGAACAAGGTAAACAGTGCCGATCCGTCCTTCGAAGCATCGTGGTACGAATGGGATACACTGGATAAACTGGTACCTGGTAGAAGACCCAGCAATGCCGTGGATTGCACGCACCTGTGGATGGCCACCTTCCCTACTGATCTCACCTTAGGTGAACACCACATCGAAGTAAAAGCAACGGATCGCTATGGCAAAAGCTACGTGCAATCACGCAAGATAAACGTACAGGAAGCCGTTGCTTTCAAGTAAGTCGTTAACTGTCACCGATGGCACGATGCTCCCTGATTAATTAGTTTCTGTGCTGATCCTGCCCATTGGTGGCTAAAAAAATTCTCCTTCCCCAAAACATGCTGACATAGGGCTGTCATCAGGTGGTCGTTACTTTGAATAACCAATTCATTGTATCACCATTTAAACACTATATAATCATGAAAAACGAAACCCGTTCAGCCGAAGCCAATGTAGTCAGTTCAGAAAAACTATTATCACACTGGCAGGAGCACCGCAGGCTCACGCGCAAAGTATTGCTTGCTTTCCCTGAAGACAAATTCTTTACCTACTCCGTGGGTGGCATGCGCCCGATGGCAGAGCTGGCCATGGAAATCATCGGTATGAGTATGCCCGGTGTATATGGTCTGGCTACCGGCCAATGGGAAGTTCCCGATCGCCCCGAAGTAAACTTCAGCATGAAGCCTCCTGCTACACGCGCAGAAGTACTAAAGCTATGGGACGAAACCACCGAAGTGATCAACAAGGTATGGCCCCAGATTACAGCCGAACGCTTCAATCAAACAGACAAAGCATTTGGTATGTACGAAGGGCCTGTTCACTGGCACCAGTTCTACTTTGTTGATAACGAAATACATCATCGTGCCCAGGCGTATGTTTACCTGCGCTCATTAGGTATTGAACCTCCTACTTTCTGGGATCGTTTTTAATTAATGGAAGTAATCACCACGAATGCGCGAATACTATTCATTCGTGCATTCGTGATGATTCAACAGTATCACCTTCTTCGCTTCAGGTACTTTACCCATGCATAAGGGGTACGCTTCAGCACATACAGCAGGTCTGCTTCATTGGCATACGCTTCTCTCTCAAACGGGTTATTTCGGTACGCCTGATCATGATCTAATCCTTTCGCTCTGCCGGTGAGGTAAAAGAAGACATATAGTATCCAATGAATAACCAACACCAGCTCCAGCTGCTGGAAAAAATGAATCATCTCATGATTGAGAAGTGTATAGTCCGTCAGCTGATTTTTGTCTCTCAATAAGATAAACGGGCCTAAACACATGGCACTGTACTTACCCAACACCAGGGGCAGAATTATTTTTATCATCCGGGAATATCCATTATTTAAAGCGGTCCTTCTTCACCTGCGACAAGCACTATACTCTTTACCAACGCATTTTTCAGATTTAAGATTCAATCGTTTAACGAATCAATCCCCTGCTCTTTAAGTTTTGCAAGATGATTTTTCATTACGTTCACCTGTTCGATCGGATGTCCTTGCCAATGAATCACCTCTCCCACAATTCTAAACGGATGAACTGAACGGTAGGATTTGGTGGGGTTACCTGGAAACTTTTTGTCGGTCAGATCGGGGTCATCTTCAATCGGGCCGGTGGGTTCAACCAAATAAATTCTTTGCTTCCCTTCGCCAAAGGCTAGCTCGGCTCCCCAGATAGCAGCATCTAATGTGGCACTCAGGAAAATGTATTTTGCATTATTCCTTTTCCCATAGTTTGAGTTGAAACCCGTTGCAATCAGGTCACCCACTTTTAAGTCACCCTTTGTTCCATGAAAATAAGTTTGTGCAAAAGGTGTAGCGCCTGGTTTGTCTTTGTTTTGTTCCATTGCCCGAAGTTACGTTTCAATACCTTTATCATTCTCTCCCGATGCCGAATCTAATTTAACTGAATCCAATTTAAAAACGCATAACGCACCACCACTCACTACACCCAGCCCATCGGGGCGACATATCATTAACCGCGGGCTTCAGCCCGGGGATAAACAACCAACATTATCAACGCGCCGCAGAAAACAGACATCGATCTTCACCTGCCTTTGGCACGAACCATTCACACTTCATTACCCACCTCACTAGCGTTACGTTTCTCATTATCTCTTGTATTCCAATAGAGCGAAGCGGCCGAAATAACAAAAAGCACGGCAGTTACTTCATCCAGATTCAAATAATAATTTTGAATGGCAAATAAATAGACGATGAGCATTGTACTTAGCCTATTCAGCACCACAAAAAATACGATCGCCAGTAGTATGTTTACCGCATTATATCGCGAGCGCGACAGCCGAAGCAGCAATGTATTCAGCAGACCAATGAATAGAACAATAGTAATCCGCACTCCAGGCTTCGCATGGTCAATAAATTCTTTATTCTTAATGGTAGAGATAATGTTGGCTGAGATTTGAATATCCGACATATCTCCGTTGATCTCGTCTGCCGGCCTGCCATAGCCTTCATTCCTGGGTGTGATCAGGCTATCACGTAGAAAACCAACGATAACCATTCTCCCTTTGAAAAAATCAGGCAGTAAACTATCCACATGACTCAGCGATATCTGATAGTAGCTATTTGTTGGCCTGTAATTAATCATCTCTGTATCGTTACCTCTTTCCTTCAGCTCTTTTGAGCTACCGATCAATTGCAGCTCAAAGTAAGTGTCTTTGTCTGACAGAAAATGAGTCACTTCATTATTGGGAGCCAGTATCCAGCTCGCTCTCTTATCCGATTTCAAATCACAGTCGCAGGTGATAATGTGCCTACTTTGCTTCAGGTAATTATCGATATTCTAGTTTATCCGTTCCACTGTATGCACCACTGCGCCTCCGGCTATACCTTTCAGTCTCGCTTCGTATTGATAACCGTTCTCATAGGTTTCCAGTATGCGGATGACGAGGGTTTTATCTTTAAAAAAGATCATCAGGTCTTCCCTTCCGCTGATGATATTCAATTCATATTCACAGCGGTTTACCCAGGTCACTTTGAATTTGGTGGTCTCATTCGTACTCAGATCCGTTTCAATCTGAAACCGCTGATCTCGTTCAATCCGGTAGGCACGCTCTTTATCGACCAGCTTGTATTTTCCCGTACGGAATGCTTTACAGTTAGTGCCCTTGCCCGGATCTGGCGAAGAGAAAGCGAATTGCCCCGCCAGAATAAAAATGGTTAATGTTAAAGATCTTATCATGTACACCTAAATATAGTTTATACTTTCACTCAAACACTTCAATTTCCCCTTTATTGTATCGGATAGTTATTGGATAACAAATTTCTTCCTTATGAATATCGACTTACTAATTCCTTCAGCTTTTCAATATCAGCATTGCTTGTCGCCTTTATAAACAACACATATCTTTTGAGGAAACAGCAAACACAATATTCTCTCAAGTTTCTTGATATTACATCCCATACCTGCAGAATCATTACAAGTGCAGCCCTCGTGCTTACCGCCACACGTGAATCCAAGTCCACCAAAATCCATAGTGTGAATTTCCAGGTTCTTCTGCACCTCACTTATCAAATTGCTCTTTGCCAATTCTTACAACTGTTCAGGAGAAAAGAATCAGGGATCTGGCTTTTCTTCAAAAGATCAAAGAATTCCCTCTATCCACACCAAAAAACAAAGAAAGCCTCGCTACTTCTTTGTAAATGGGTTCAGTAAATTTTCAACGCGCTACTAGCACAGTAGAGTTACAACTTCTTACCTTTCATCACTTTTTGTATCCAGACCAAACGTGACCAGCGCAATGATGAATGTGCATCACAAACAAAGTCCTTCAACAAAAACACATCTCCTCTACCAAAGGAAAACTCCATCAAATAGAATACCTTGCTGCCAGATAGTAATTGATGGACTTGCCTCTTGTTTCGTTTCAATTAAAGGAAAACTACCTGCTGGTCATTGGCCATGGCAGGCGCGATACCCTCCTGTCCATGACGCAAGCTTCAGCAATGATCTATGAAAAAGTGCTTGAAACAGACCGTCAATACTTGCTGGTGGATTACCGCCAGCTTCAGATCAACGTTCATTTTAGTGAAGCATTCAATATTGTCAAACGCTATGAGGTAGCACAGCCCGGGCTGAAGAGTTTGAAGATAGCAGCCGTATTTGCAGAAAGTGGCAGCGAGTTTGGCCACTACTGGCGAGAAGTAAGCCGCCAGCGGGGCTTCTTCATTGAAATCTTCACACACGTCCACGAAGCTGAGGCGTGGCTGTTAAAACAAATTGCCGATGGTGAGTAAGCGATAACTACCATGATTAACTGAGGTGTCTGTCTATTTGAAATACATCTGTGGTGTGCCCGATCATAAGAAGCAAAGAACTCTACTCCTAAGGCACCTTTTATACTACAATTTTCCTACGCTGAGTTAGCACCCCGTGTTACGTTCGCCCCCTTCAGTTGTCGTGTCTGATAACAAGCGCAACGATGAAGGCCGCACATTGCAATCAACCTGATTGCAATGCCTTTCATTTTCAAATCAACACATCATCCAAGTTTCAAATTGAATACTGTATTTATAATCAATCGAAATTATAAAAAGTCATATTCATTCTGCCTTTTATCAGGAGTGAAAGCCGTAAATTGCCTCTTTATTACGCCTTGCCATGTCAGAGAAACGCAATCCTGCTCTTATTTTCATTTTCATCACGCTTCTGATTGACATCACCGGCATTGGCATCATTGCCCCGGTAGCTCCGCAGCTCATCGAAAGCCTGACTCACGCTTCCACCAGCAAAGCATCGCTCTACGCAGGTGCGCTGGGTGCGGTTTACTCCATCATGCAGTTTTTCTTTGCGCCCATCATCGGTGGCCTCAGCGATCAATACGGAAGAAGACCTGTGCTGCTGGCATCGCTCTTCGGCTTTGGCCTTGACTATATATTAGTTGCCTTCGCACCTGACATCACTTGGCTTTTCATAGGTCGCATATTGGCGGGTATTTTAGGTGCCAGCTTCACCACAGCAGCCGCCTACATTGCCGATGTAAGTACCCCCGAAACCCGTGCACAAAACTTTGGCATCATCGGTGCCGCCTTTGGTATGGGCTTCATACTCGGCCCCGTTATCGGTGGATTGCTGGGTAGCTATGGCGTACGTGCCCCCTTCCTGGCTGCCGCAGCGTTGACGCTGATCAACTGGCTCTATGGCTTTTTTGTATTACCCGAATCGCTTAAGCTGGAGAACCGAAGGAAATTTGAATGGAAACGCGCCAATGCATTTGGCACATTCAAAAGCCTTAGCCGTTTCCCGGTCATCGCAGGTTTGTTGGTCGCCTTGTCGTTCTTCTACCTGGCATCACATGCCGTGCAGAGCAACTGGTCGTTCTTCACTGAAGAAAAATTCAACTGGGATTCGAAGCAGATTGGTATCTCGTTGGGTGTAGTCGGTCTTACCTTCGGTATCGTACAAGGTGTATTGATTCGTAAAATCATTCCCTGGCTGGGTCAAGAAAAGAGTGTATACGTAGGGTTGGGTATGTCTGCCCTGGGCTTCTTTCTTTTTGCTTTCGCCTCGCAGTCGTGGATGATGTATGCCTTCACTGCGGTGTATAGTCTGGGCGGTATAGCAGGGCCTGCGTTACAGGGCGTGATCTCCAACACCGTAGCCGCCAATGAGCAGGGCGAATTGCAGGGCGGACTTACCAGTCTGGTCAGCCTGGCGGCGATAGTTGGTCCATTAGTGATGTCGGGAACATTTTATCTCTTCACTGAAAACTACATTGACGGGGTGTACTTCCCGGGCGCAGCCATGCTATTAGGTGCCGTGCTGGCCATTGTCAGTACTCTACTGGCCAGACGTACGTTAAAGAAAAGTCTGCTTAAAGCGTAAGTGAATGAATCGTACCTACGGCATCGTACTTCTTCTCTTTCTCAGCCTAACCAGCTTTGCACAGCGCGAACTGGTCTTGCTCAAGAAAGGAAAGATCATGCACATTTTCATGCCGGGGGATGACATCTACCTGAAAGTGAAAGGCAATCCGGATCGCATTCACAGCTATGTGAACAACATATTGGATAATGCCGTGGTGCTTCATACCGATACAATACCATTTCACACCATCGAGCGCACCTATCTGCAAGAAGATAACCTGGCCAATATTGTAGGTGGCCTGCTCGTAACAGCAGGTACCGTTTACTTCCTGCTCGATCAGGCAAACGAACTTCGCCAGGGCAACGGACTTAACATCAACAAGGGCGTAGCGGTCGGCTCCGCCATTTGCGTGGGCGCAGGACTACCACTACTGCTCACCAAAAAGAAATCGCAGAAGCTGGGATACAAATACCGCCTCATGATGGTGAAGGCTGGTGACCCGATGTACCGCTGAGAAAAGCGAATACGAACGAACATAACACTTCGTTTTGCTGTTGTCACCTCAGAAACCCACCTTACGCACTTCCATGCTACTGAGTGACGCCATCACGCTGATCAAACACCCCTCCGTACCCTCATCCTCCATCAGCACGTGGGCCGACTTAGGTTGTGGGGCCGGGTTATTCACACAAGCATTGAGTACATTACTGGCGGAGGGCAGCATCATTTACGCCATAGACAAAGCCAGCGTAAACCGGCTACCTGATCATTTCAATAACATACGCATCGAAAAAACACAACTTGATTTTGTGACTGCGCCCTTGCCGGCATCATCACTTCACGGAATACTGATGGGTAATTCATTGCATTATGTAAAAGAACAGCTTGCCTTTATAAAGAAGGCAGAAGCACACCTGCAAAGCAGCGGAAGCTTTCTGATTGTAGAGTACGATACGGACCGATCGAATCCGTGGGTACCTTATCCACTGAGCTTCGTTTCATTAAAAAAATTATTTAACCAGGCGGGTTATACTTCGGTGGAGAAAATAAACGAGCGGCCTTCTGCCTATGGCCGCTACCCAATGTATGCTGCGGTTATCCATCATTAGCAGCAGCTATAAAAAAATCGTGCGAAAGATGATGAACCATGAAACCCATCACTCTCGCACGATAATTTTGTCTTAACCCCCAAAGACAAAATTTGATAATCAACCCTTACAAATTCAGCGCCTTCACTCCTCCCTCCGCAAACTCTACTCGCGCAAATCAGTGGATGGTGAAGACTTGCCTGAACCTGTATTCTGTTATTAAGACGAACGAAGTAACAGAAAGTCACACGCGGATTGATTTTATTTTGCAAACCTGTATTCCTGCTGGTGACTACACTTATAAACGTTTGCCGCGCACTTTTTATTGACTGGATCTAATCATAAAACGGCCTTCTAATGAAAAACTAATTTCCCTCTGAAGTACCTGCCAAACCGATCGATTTGCGGGTTTATTCTCTCACGCACCAATGGCACGTTCCCCTCCATCGCAACACGATTACGCACTTTGCGTTTCATTAGCAAAACACACAAATCCATGAGGCCACATTCACTTCCTCTTTGCGGTTTTACATACGCTTCAGTCACCACAAAGGAGCACCGCTGCTTCATCACCTCTGAGCGCTGATTGCGCAGCTGTTCTACTTTTATTTCTATTGTTTCATTTAACCTAATTCCAATTATGAATCAGAAACCATCCAGTGCGTTTATAGGAGCATCGTGGATTGCTCTCGGTACAGGTATGATCGGCTATCTCATCGGGTTGTGGCGATCCGACATGCAGCTCAATGAGAAAGGCTATTACTTCACCATTTTGCTTTATGGGCTGTTCTCTGTGATCTCACTGCAGAAAGCGGTACGTGACCGCCTCGAAAAAATAAAAGTAACCGATATCTATTTTGGGCTGAGCTGGTTCTCTACCCTGGCAGCCATCGTGCTGCTCACCGTAGGCTTATGGAATGCAGAACTGCTTCCCAGTGAGAAAGGCTTCTATGCGTTTTCATTTCTGCTGGCATTGTTTGCCGCAGTAGCCGTGCAGAAGAACGTGCGCGATGTGCAGATGGCAGAAAGCAATGAAAGTGATGAGTGGCCGAAGGGATAGGTAAACAGGCAGGTAGTAATCGTTAAAGGTGAATGGTGTCAGTGCTGTTCACCTTTACTTTTTCATTTTTGAAGTGAGGTATTGAATCGCGGATTAAATCCGGTGAGCCGAACCACATCCGGCTTCCGCGGTTATTTACAATTACCCATCCTGTTTACACCAGCAGAAACGCATCACTTCTGACCGATTACTTTTCCTTTGCTGACAAAGCGATCATTGACAAACTCATAAACGTAATCAGATACATTTCTGCTTTGCGGATTGTTCTTGATTGTTTCGGTTACGGTACGGATCATGTTTTCGTACGTTTCGTCGGTGAGCTCATTCCAATACAACACAAGGTCCTGCAGCGGCATAAAAACAAAAAGCCGATCCATTTTGGATTGCTCCTTGATCTGCTGCCACAGGTGGGTGAACAGGAAAGTGGTGGCTTCGGTATTACCATCCACCCTGATCATGCTTACCCCCTGAAACAGGGTTTGCTGCACCTGAATTTTGGATTGATACTCCCTCAGGTAGTTACCGCAGGCTCTGGTGAGTAATTGCTGTCTGGTATAGTTGAGATGCGCCACATGCCCGTTGGTAAGCAGCTGATACCCCGTGCCGTGATCTACGGCAAAGCAGCAGGTAAAATCCGGCCCCAGATCAACTCCATAGAGTTGGGCAGCTACCGGCAGATCAAACTCCTGCTCGGCACCTTCTACCATCATCTTTACTTTACCGGGAGTGCCGCCTTCTACGTGGCCATGCTTTAACCGGGGTATTAATGTATTGATGTTTTTCTCTACCTGTTCGGCGGAAGAACTGGTCACCGCATTGCCCGCAGCCTGAAGTGCTCTGGCGGTGGGCGATTGATCAAACAGCTCATTGATTGACTTTTCGATCGGATCAGGTGTTTCCTTCTTCTCGTTGTTTTCCATAGTAACCAGGATTACTTCCCGCTGCAATATGCTCAACTATATCGGATCAAAACAATACCATTTATATGCTACTTTGTGCTGCCTTTTCCGTGGCATGCCTTCAACAACAAAACACCTTGTGCGAAGAACATGATTACACCGGGGCGATGAACTGCGGCCGGGATGGGAAGGGTTTAGCCACGCGCCTCGCGGGGCCGAAGCGAAGCGAAGCCCTGTACAGCCCGATAAGCCGCCCCTTGAAAAGTGAAAAAAGGTAACAGGTAAACGGTAATGGTTTGATGGCCGATCAACTATTAGCTGATAACTATGTATCTTTGCACTTTATTATTATTC
>JAHEZH010000304.1 GCA_023251155.1 Flammeovirgaceae bacterium
GTTACGTTGCCATTCAATAAACTACTTGCGTTTCCAAACCTGGAAGCCTACCCAGCTTATGCGAACCAATACATGATTGGGAAATCCGTTTACACCAAGAAAACTTTTACATCAACAGGTGTAGATCCGCAAACAGGGATATATACATTCAAAGACCTGAATAACGATGATTACATATCTTCAACGGATGATACGGAATTTACTAAACAGGTAAGTCAGACTTTCTTTGGCGGTATTAACAATAGCATCGCTTTTAAAGGGGTTCAGCTTGACTTTCTTTTCCAATTTGTAAAGCAAACAGGGTATAACTACATCAGTTACTACTCTAATCCGGGAGGTGCCAGCAACCAACCTTCTCTCGTTGCATCAAGATGGCAAAAGCCAGGAGACACTTCCACTATTCAACAAGCCTCGCTCTTTGGACCCGGTACCATGGCTTACTTCGACTATATGTTTTCTGATCGAGCAATTTCTGATGCATCTTTTGTTCGACTTAAGAATGTATCATTGTCTTACGCACTGCCTGTAAAATGGATGAAGATCAATTTCATGCAGGATTGCCGAATCTATGCCAATGCACAAAACCTATTTACAATAACCAATTATTTGGGAATGGATCCGGAGAATCAGAATGTAAATTATTTACCACCACTCCGCATGTTCTCTTTCGGAATAAATGTTACCCTTTAACTGATTTTACTATGAAACGCAATATAAATCATATTTACGCAATGTTCCGGTTTTGCAGCGTGATGATCGGAACACTTTCAATAGCATCATGCAGTGATTTTATCGATGTCGGCCCTCCAAAATCGGAGATTACTACGTCAACAGTCTTTACAAATGACGCTTCAGCTACATCTACAATAACTGGCATCTATAGTTTAATGATGACTAACCAGTGCTTTATGAAAGGCGACCTCGAACGTTATACAGGTCTTTCGTCAGATGAACTGGATAACTTTTCCGCGAACTCGGATCAGATTCAGTTTGCGCAATCACAGCTCATTAACACCAACACAATTACATATGGCTCTTTCTGGCAACAGGCATATATTTTTATTAACAATGCCAATGCTGCTTTAGAAGGGCTTGAATCATCCAGCGGGTTGTCTCCGCAGGTACGTGATCAACTGAAAGGAGAGGCACTCTTCATTAGAGCGTTTTGTCACCTTTACCTGGTTGCACTTTTTGGCGATATTCCCTATGTTACTTCTACCGACTACACAATCAACAGCAAGTTGTCACGCACACCGGCATCAATGGTTTACAGTCTGATTAGTGCTGACCTTGAAACTGCCAAGCTGCTACTTTCTGAAGAGTATGTCGATACAGAACGGATTCGGCCTAATCGTAGTGCAGCGGCTGCATTGCTAGCGCGAGTATATCTCTATACATCCGCTTGGGATAAAGCAGAAGCCCAGGCTAGCGAAGTAATATCTAATGCCGGACTATATGAATTAGAGCCAGACCTTGCCAACGTGTTTCTTGCCAATAACAACGAAGCAATATGGCAATTGAAACCTGTTTCTGCAGGTACCAATGCTGCACAAGGGCAGGTATTTATTCTGACTATTGATCCCGGTCAATCCTTAGGTGGTGTTGCTTTAACTCAATCTTTGCTAGCTTCCTTTGAAGCTAACGACAAACGTGCAGAAGAATGGATTGGAAGTTATTCGAGTGAAACCAATTCCTATTTATTCCCATATAAATACAAACAGTCTTACAGTAATATAGTCACAGAGTATTCGACCCTACTTCGGCTAGGTGAGCAATACCTCATAAGAGCAGAAGCCCGTTGCAGGCAAAATAAAACTGATTTAGCCAAAGCAGATCTAAATACAATACGTCAGCGGGCGGGATTGCCAGACATAACGGACAGTGATAACAATGTCGTCATCGAAGCTATAGCACATGAACGAGTTACAGAATTGTTTACAGAAAATGGACATCGCTGGATGGATCTGAAACGTACAGGAAAAGCAGATGCAGTCATGAGCAGTATCAGGGCAAACTGGAAAACAACCGATCAATTGTATCCCATACCTAATGCGGAAATATTACTCAATGTGGGCCTTTCGCAGAACCCAGGCTACTAAGACAACTTACGCTCTTTTATTATCAATACTAAAAAGCCGCAGTGCTTGCAACTGCGGCATAACCTCTCATTGCCCTATGAAAGCTGCACTTACCTTCATCATGATATTCAGTTCTTCGATTTTACTGGCGACCCCGGCTTTAAGCGTGGGTGATAAAGCTCCTCCGTTAAAGGTCTTTAAATGGATCAAAGAACCAGCGGTTCAAAGTTATCAAACCGGTAAAATATATGTGCTGGAATTCGGTGCTACCTGGTGCAAACCCTGCATAGCCGCTATTCCGCATTTAAGTGATATCGCCGTTACTTACCGAGAAAAGGTTCAGGTAGTGAGCCTCTTTGTAAAAGAATTTAACAACGCTCCAGCAGGAAAGCCACCAGTGTACGTGGACAGGGTAGGGAACTTTGTTTCGAAGAAGGGTGAACAGATTAAATACTCCGTGGCTGTCGACAATCCCGATAAACAATTGGAAACAACGTGGCTTGAAGCAGCAGGAAAAGAAGGCATTCCATATTCCTTTGTAATCAACGGAGACGGGATCATTGCATGGATTGGAAGTAACCCGCACGAGTTAAGAAAAGTGATTGACCGACTGGTGAGTCATTCATCCGAAGTCATTTTGACAAATGCGCCAAACCGTAGCGCTTCCTTTTCTTCGGGAGAAGACACACTTTTCATGGCCCTCTTTTCAAAATTCACACCCCATCAAATGCGTAATGAGAATTCACCTTTTGTTACTAATTACAGGTGGGCAACACCCGGATCTGAATATGAAAAAAAGCAAGGAACGACCATTGTAACCGGGGAGTCGCTACGAAGACTTTACTATATGGCCTATGGAGATACGTTGTTCAATTATCCATTATATATCGACCCGTACAAAAGAATTTATCCGGATACCCTTAAATATCCTTACCAAAAACGTGCTTATGGAAAGTACTGGTATCGTCCATTACTTGACGTCAAGGATTCATCCGTATTTGAGATGGATTATAACGCGATTCCTAACCGTTTTAATTATTACCTGAAAGTGCCAAAAGAGAAAGCTACAGCTGCGTACATGCGAAGTCTGATGCAAGAGGATTTAAAACGTTATGTAGGATATGTGGTGACAGTAGAAACGCGGGATATGCCTTGTTGGAATATGATGGTTACTCCCGATGCAAAAAAGAAACTAATGTCAAAACAGAAGGGACCTAATCTGGTTATTGAAGAACCCGATGGATCAAATACGTTTCGTAACGGAGAGGTAAGAGATATACTTTTTCAGCTCGAAATTGGCTTTGGATATTCAACCAGAGGTATGCTTGTTCACCACCCTGAATGTCAACCTCCTTTTTTTGATATGACAGGTATTAAAGGAACAATTGATTATGTCTATCCCAAAAAATACATGGATAGAATCAAGGAAGGTTTTGGTACTGATCATGAGATAACCTTCGATGAGTACAAAGAGCTTCTTCAAACGATCGGTATTGATTTAGTCAAATCAACTCGAAAAATGAAAGTCGTTATTGTTCATGATCCAGAATATGTTCCGGCAATCGGCCAATAACAAGCAGCTTTCGATAACGAACGATAAGTATTTTGCCCATAAGATAAAACTCTCGTAGTGCATCTCCTTTAGAGTAGGGAATGTAAAAACTACCGATGTATTTTCCATCAGGTAAATGATAAACATCAACAGCACTGTAGTTCTTGACTATGGTGCTGTTTTCATTATCTGCTTTTAATAATGACTGGATAAGCAGCATTGAATCAGATGTGGTCATGAACTGATTAGTAATGCGAGCCGGCGAGGAAAGCGATTCCGAGTGTTCGGATTTTATGGGAGACACCGAAATGCGTGCATGTGAAACAGTATCAATAGTAGGATAGCGTTTTATGAGTGTTAACGTGGTATCAACAAACATCCACTGATTTCGGTAATAATATACATAGATGACACCTGACAGCATCCGATTAAATAGCAGCTTTCCGTC
This sequence comes from Flammeovirgaceae bacterium, assembly GCA_023251155.1. Taxonomy (GTDB): domain Bacteria; phylum Bacteroidota; class Bacteroidia; order Cytophagales; family Cyclobacteriaceae; genus ELB16-189. Next base: position 4,079 of record JAHEZH010000304.1, read on the forward strand.
AGTGCAAAACTTACCATCAATCTGTTTCTCTAGTATTTTCGGATTCAGGATGGACTTTTCATTGTAAACAAGGCCAAGTTCTAATTCCGAACGCTCCATATTCCAGGTTTTTATCACTAC
>JAHEZH010000184.1 GCA_023251155.1 Flammeovirgaceae bacterium
CGCTAAGCGGAATGAATACCGATTCAATAAATAAGCCAGGTCGGCAATAGTGCTTTAATTCTTTTCGGATCACGTGCCATTCCTCATCGGGATAACTAACACCAGGAATGGTTTGGTCATCGCTCACGCCAATAAGCAAGGTACCTCCCTGCGTATTGGCGAAAGCAACAATCTCTTTTACAATTTTATCCGGATGACTTGCCTTTCTTTTGAATTCCAGGCGTGTGCCTTCGCCTTCGCTCACCAGCTTGCGTAACTCTTTCAGCTGGTTAATATCTACTGTCAGCGATTCAGAAGGATTCACTTGTGAAAGATACGGATGCGAAGGAATTAATTCATTCTTCTTCCCAACTCATCGTCCTCTTCTTCGTCCGTATCTTCCTCTCCGCCTTTAGGCATATTGAACATGCCACTGAGAAGATCTTTGAACTGATGACCTTTTGTAAGACTATGTTTGCTGAGCAAGCTGTACTCCGCCATGCCATGCAGTGCAAACTCCATTAAGAAAAGCTGGGCAGCCGCGTCCTTACCCTTGTGGTATTCCGCCACCAGGTCGCTAAGGCCAGGAACACTTTTTATTGCCTTCTCGAAATCAACATTGCTCATATCGTGTAGCAAGTCTACCGAGTGGCCATCACCAAACCAGTTAGAGATCTTTTTGTACGGACTCTTTTCTTTTTGCTTTCTGAATTTATCCGGATCGGGGAAGTAGTTAACAAATTGTGTGCGTATTGCCTTGCCGATTAAATTCTGTGCTACAATACCTGGTCCTTCCTGCTCGCCTTCATACACCAATTCCACCTTACCCGTAATGGCAGGCACTACCCCAATAAAATCAGAGATGCGTATGGAAGTAGTGCTTTCACTGTTGATAATGCTTCTGCGTTCGGCAGCAGCTACCAGGTTTTCATAAGCAGAGATGGTCAAGCGGGCCGATACACCACTCTTTGCATCGACATACTCGCTCTTGCGCGCTTCGAATGATACTTGCTCGACCAGATCTTTCACGATCTCGTTGGCCGTGACTGTTTTTTTCTGTTCTTGTTTGAGGTTAGCCTCCTGTTGCGTGATCTTCTTGCCAACCTCAATCGACTTGGGATAGTGCGTGATGATCTGGCTATCGATACGGTCTTTCAATGGAGTAACAATGCTTCCACGGTTGGTATAATCTTCCGGATTGGCCGTAAACACAAATTGAATATCGAGTGGTAATCGTAATTTGAACCCACGAATCTGGATATCACCTTCCTGCAGGATGTTGAACAAGGCAACCTGTATGCGTGCCTGCAAATCGGGTAACTCGTTAATCACAAAAATGGAGCGGTGCGATCGGGGTATCAATCCAAAGTGAATAACACGCTCATCCGAATAGGGAAGCTTCAGGGATGCAGCCTTAATCGGGTCAACATCACCGATCAGATCAGCAATGGATACATCCGGTGTCGCCAGCTTCTCGGTATAGCGCTCATCGCGATGCAACCATGCAATCGGGGTGTTATCGCCCAGTTCGGTCACTTTATCATGACCGTAGCGGGAGATGGGATGGAACGGATCGTCATTCAGCTCTGATCCTTCAATGTATGGAATGTATTCATCCAGCAACTTCACCATCAATCGGGCAAGGCGTGTTTTGGCCTGGCCACGAAGCCCAAGTAAGTTCACATTATGACCCGCCAGTATAGCGCGCTCCAGATCCGGAATGACCGTTTCTTCATACCCCCAGATGCCTTCGAATACTTGTTGTTTACTTTTTATTTTTTGAATCAGGTTTTCACGCAGCTCATCTTTAATGCCTCTGCTTTGATAACCTGCTGTCTTTAATTGCCCGAGTGTTTTTATTTTCGAATGATCCATCCTTAATTGGTTAATCGCTAAAAGTTACATGTTAAAAGGGAAATACATCATCTGTTTTATGAAGTCACACGATTACCTTTTTATGGTTAATCATTAAACTCACTTACAGATTTTTTCTTCGGTTCTTTTTAAAATCTTCAAATACCAGATTACCTAATCCTTCCAGGCCACTGTAGTAAGCATTGCCATTGTTGGCTTTGGTAAAATCCCGCACAAATGCTTTCAGGTACGGATCGGTAGCAATCATGAAAGTAGTAACCGGTATTTTTATTTTACGCAGCTGCGAAGCCAGGTTTAATGTCCGGGCAAGAATTTTATTGTCCAGCCCAAAACTGTTTTTATAATAATTAATTCCTTCTTTGATGCACGTGGGTTTACCATCGGTAATCATGAATACCTGCTTATTGGAGTTCTTTCTTCTGCGAAGAATGTCCATGGCTAATTCAAGACCGGCAACAGTGTTAGTGTGATAAGGGCCAACCTGCAGGTAGGGCAGATCTTTGATTTCCACTTGCCACGCATCATCGCCAAACACCAGTACATCCAGTGTGTCTTTAGGATATTTCTTCGTGATCAGCTCGGCCAGGGCCATGGCTACTTTCTTAGCCGGAGTGATACGATCTTCGCCATACAAAATCATGGAATGCGAGATATCAATCATGAGCACGGTAGAGGTTTGCGTCTTCGCTTCGCTTTCCAGTACTTCCAGATCATTTTCCGTCATGAAGAAATTTTCATAACCGTGATTGATCTGTGCGTTCCGTATGGAATCGGTCATGGAGATTTGTTCCAGCGTATCGCCAAACTCATAATCTCTTCTGTCGGTAGTGGCTTCATCGCCCCGGCCGCTGTGTGACGTTTTATGTTCTCCACCTTTGGATTTCTTCAGCTTGCCAAAGATTTCTTCCAGTGCCGATTTGCGTAAGTTCTGTTCGCTCTTGGCATTGAGTTTGAATTCTCCCTTCGGCCCCTCTTCGCTGATGAATCCATTCTTTTTTAAATCCTCAATGAAGTTTCCAATGCCATATTGGGGAGTCGTAAGGTTGTATTGCCGATCTACTTCGGTGAGCCACTGAAGTGCTTCAGAAACATTGCCTGAAGTGATCAGCACCAGTTGCATGAATATTTTCATCAACCGATCGAAGTCGCTCTTTTCCTCGTCAGGTGGAGGAGTGTATTTACTGAATCGGTGACCTATCATTTGGTATATAATTTACTACTTACAAACCCGTTATCTCTGCAATATGTTCGTATTTGACTGAAAAATAAATGAATTCGGTGAGTCGACTATATTTTCGATTTTTTGAAGTCGCGTGTACCTTTTTACAAGGTATGGCAAAAATCGGAGTAAAGGGAGGAGGTAAATTTGATTAACAAAAAATCAAAGAAATGAAAAAGTCTATAGTAATGCTTCTTTTGGCCGGATCTGTGCTATTGTCATCCTGTGGGTACTATACCTGCCCTACCTATGCGAAAACTGCTCCTAAAAAGGTGGTGAAGACCAGCCGGATTTAATCGCTTGTATCAAAACATTCAAAGCTGATTTTATACGATCAGCTTTTTTTATGCCCGAACCTAGGCGATGACCTGTGCAGCCGTTTTTTCCAACACCCGATGATAGTAGTTTTCATACAGCGGAAGGATGTTGGCAATATCAAATTCTTTTGCCCGCTTCAATGCATTTTCCTTAAATACGGGCAGGTTGTTTTTATCGAGAATGAACAGCGCTTTCTTGGTCATGTCTTCAATGTCGCCCACATTGCTCAGGAACCCGGTCACTCCTTGCACGTTCAGTTCGGGAATACCACCTGTGTTGGACGAAATCACCGGCACTTCACAAGCCATGGCTTCCAGCGCGGCCAATCCAAAACTCTCTTTTTCGGAAGGCATCAAAAACAAATCGGCTACCGAAAGTACTTCTTCTACCGCCTCCAGTTTCCCCAGGAAGCGAACGTCATCACAGATATCCAGCTCGCGGCACATACCTTCTGCCTGATCGCGTTCCGGTCCATCACCAATCATAAGCAGCTTGGAGGGTATTTCTTTATGAATGTTATAGAATACTTTAATCACATCGCCAATGCGTTTCACCTTACGGAAGTTGGAGGTATGGACAATCAATGATTCCCCGTTAGGACAGATTGCTTTCTTGAAGTGATCTTTCTTTTGTTTCTTGAATTTCTCCAGGTCGATGAAGTTAGGAATCACTTCAATGTCATTGGTGATTTTGAAAAACTGATATGTCTCTTTACGTAAGTCATTCGATACAGCAGTAACACCATCCGATTGATTGATACTGAAAGTAACGACCGGTTCGTACGAAGCATCTTTCCCCACCAGTGTAATGTCGGTTCCGTGAAGGGTGGTCACTACGGGAATAAAAATGCCGTGCGACTTTAAAATCTGCTTGGCCATATAAGCAGCTGAGGCGTGGGGGATAGCGTAATGCACGTGAAGCAGATCCAGTTTTTCGTTCTTCACCACGCTGACCATTTTACTGGCCAGGGCCAGTTCGTAAGGCGGGTATTCGAACAACGGATAAGAGCGGATTGAAACTTCGTGGTAGAAAAGATTCTCGTTGAGAAAATCCAAGCGGCTGGGCTGACTATAAGTGATGAAATGGACTTGGTGTCCTTCTTTGGCCAATGCTTTTCCTAACTCGGTGGCTACTACACCACTACCCCCGAATGTAGGATAACATACGATGCCTATTTTCATTACTCTTGCCATGCCTATCGAATTTAGTTTAGTATTAACCCGCTTCGGGTCAGTTTAGTTTCGTAGCTGTATCGTGATCTGCGCAATAATTAAAGATAGCCTTATAGACCACTTCCTGTATGCGTGGACGGATATTCGCGTTTAATAGTTTATTGTTGGTCATATCCGGATACACCCGGTTGGACAGGAATACAAAAACCAGGTTGAATTTAGGGTCCACCCAGATACAAGTGCCGGTAAACCCGGTATGGCCAAAAGTAAGAGGCGAGGCCAGAAGTGAAGTCGGTCCATTCCAATCACTGATGACCGGCTTATCCCATCCCAGCCCTCTGCGGCTGTTTTCAAATTGTTTTGTTGTGAATAACTCGATGGTTTCCGGTTTGAAGAACTGAACCCCTCCATAGTGCCCCTTGTTCAACCACATCTGCCCCAGCTTGGCCAGATCATTTGCATCGCTGAACAAACCGGCATGGCCCGCAATGCCACCGTGCATGGCTGCACCCTGATCATGCACATAACCTACCAATAATCTTTTTCGGAATAGAATGTCATTTTCAGTAGGTGCAATCTGGCTTGCAGGGAAACGTCTTCGCGGAAGATAGCCTGTGGTGTATGCCCCCAACGGCTCATACAAATTCTGATCAAGAAAATCCTCGATAGGCTGATTCAACATTTTTTCAGCCAGATGCTGCATGATGTAAAAGCCCATGTCGCTGTAGCGATAATCATAGGGAGTGCGCACTACCTTATCCACTATTTTGGCTTTGATGATCCATTGCCACAAACTGTCCTTCATGTTTTTAAATGCATACAAACTGTCTGCTACCGGAAACGGGTAGTCGTCATTTTGCTTTTTACTATAATAGAAGGGCAACACCTTCGAATCTTTATTGACAGACGTAGTTGTGCTGGCCCAAAAGGGGAGGAACGGCCACAATCCGGCCTGGTGGGTGATAATGTCTTTGATGGTGAAATCTCTCTTGTTGGAATTCTTTAATTCGGGTAAGTAATAAGATACTTTTTTATTGATGTCGATAAGGCCTTTTTCGTGCATGAACATCACGGTTTGCAGGGTGGCAGATACTTTCGTTACAGATGCCAGGTCATAAATGGTCTCATCGGTTACGGGCACCGTGTTTTCATACGTCTGCCAGCCGAATGCTCTTTCGTACACTACCTTTCCGTCTTTCACTACCAGTACCATGCAACCCGGTGTGGCTCCCATATCAATGGCTTCACGTGCAATGGGTGCAATGGCTTCCAGGGTTTTACTATCCATCCCTGCTTCTTCGGGTAATGCATAGGTGAAGCGGTCGCGACTTTCGGTTGTAACTCCGGTGCCCTGCGCGATAAGCAGGGAAGGCGCAAGGGGTAGTGTTCCTTTGGCCTTCAGTCCGCCAAAAATAATTTCAGCAGCTACCTTGGTCAGCAAAGGATCATCCTCATAGGCAGTGATGACGGTATTAATTTCATAGTAGTTTTTAATAGAGGAGGGATCCCCGAAAAGGCACACAATTACTTTTTTTGTCTGCGCCAGTTTTTTGATCTGGGGTACAATGTCCAGTTCAAAAGAAGAGGCGAAGGGAAACACGCTCACCACAATTACATTATGCTTACTTAATTCAGTGTACACTCCGGTAGTATCGGCCAGTGTGCGGATGGTGAAATGGTTAAAAGGAGCATATTTATTCAGGTAGTGATTGAATTCATTCTTTTCTTCTTTGCCCAAGGTTAACGAAGCAAATTGCTGGTCTTCCAGATACGGAACAGGTAATAGTCCGGCCGTATTGCGTACCACAGTCACGATGGATTCTGCCAGTTTGTTTTTTAATAGTTGTGCCCTTAACGGTTTAAGCTGTTGGAGAAGATTGTCTTCGCTGACAGAAGTGGGCTGGGCGAGGCCGGCATCGTATTTGGCAAAAAGTATTTTTTTTACCGAAGTGTTGAGTTGTGCCTGTAGGGCATCGTCTTTTTTTATTGCCCGTTGAATTTTTCTGATCGTGGCATTTACATTTCCCGGATCGATGAGCACATCATTGCCTGCCAGAAAGGCAAGGAGTTCGGTTTCTCCACCACGGTCTTTATTCGTAATTTTTTGCAGGTAAGGAATCTCCGCAAAGGTCAGCCCCTGGTAATCCATCTTCTTTTTGAGCACATCATTAAAAAAAATCTGTGACACCGATGCGGGTATGGGCTGATTATTATCTAACATGGTGAAATGGAGATGCGAAGTGAGCATCCCTGTCAGCCCATTATTCATTAGGCCGCGATAAGAGAAGAAGTCGAGTGTATCTATCTTGTTTACGTTATAGTAGATCGTACTGTCAACTCCCTTTTTCTTCTTGGCCCTTCTTCTCTTTTCGGTAAAAGGCGGGAAAAGTTTATCCTTCTTTACATCAGGAAGAAAAGGAGCGCAGGTAAGTATTTTTTGTGACTGCAATCCTTTCATAAACGCAAGTGATCTGCGGGCTACTACTTTTTTATTATCGCTGAAGTACTGGAGTGTGTTCGGATAGATTTCTTCGCGGATGTCGTTGTCTGCATTGGGAGCAAAGTTGAGATGCAGGCCGAGTCGTTTCATCTCACGACCTATTTCTTTTCCTGCCTCGGTGGCAAGTGAATCGGTTAGTGCGCCCATTAGCAACGGTTTATAAAAACTCATGGTGCTGTCCAGCGTTTGACCTACTCCCCATGCCGCATGGATACCCGTGAGCAAGGGGATTTTATTATCGGCTTGTAATTTGTTGAGCAATCGTGTGACGCTATATGGGCCGCCTTTGGTAATGAGCACTCCACCGATCCCATCGTCCTTGATGTTTTCAAGAAACTCTTCACGTTCCTCTTCGGTGGCGTAGGCAGAAACAGAGACCATCATCATCTGCCCGATTTTTTCCTCTTCAGTCAATGTCTGAAAAACACTGTCCACCCACCGGGTTCTTGCTTGCTGTGCGAATGAATGGAATCCAAAGAGTAATGCAGTACAGGTGATTAAAACTTTTTTAAACATCAATGCGCTCCGTTTTGTATTTAAAGTGATTAAGCTCAATTTTGTAAATGGCAAGTTACGGGTTAGTGGTTCCCGGTTGCAAGTTACAAGTTTCCTTTTGCTTGTTTCTTGTGCGGATCGATCAACCCTTCATCATGTCAATTTATAACGTCAGTTTACCTGTACCTTGCAACCAGGTAGCTTTGTAACTAATTATATGCCCGATATTATTCAGCTTCTTCCCGATTCGATTGCCAACCAGATTGCTGCAGGTGAAGTAGTGCAGCGCCCGGCATCGGCAGTGAAGGAGTTGATGGAAAATTCCATTGATGCCGGGGCCACCTCCGTGCGTCTTATTGTAAAAGAGGCCGGAAAGGTAATGATTCAGGTCATCGATGATGGATCGGGGATGAGCGAGACCGATGCGCGGATGAGCCTGGAGCGCCACGCCACTTCCAAGATTCGTACAGCTGATGATTTGTTTAGGATCCGCACTATGGGTTTTCGCGGTGAAGCGCTTGCTTCCATTGCTGCGGTTTCCCAGTTTGAGTTAAAAACACGCAAGGCAAGTGATGAACTGGGCACATTGGTCGTAGTGGAAGGTTCGGAAGTAAAGAAGCAGGAACCTGTGGCGTGTGAAAAGGGAACCAGCATCTGCATCCGTAATTTATTCTATAATATCCCGGCAAGGCGCAATTTTTTGAAGTCGAACCCGGTGGAAATGCGCCACATCATTGAAGAGTTTCAACGCCTGGCGTTGGCACATCCTTCCATCGCATTCAGTATGATACAAGGCGATGAAATGGTGTATGATCTGCCGGCATCCAAGCTGAGTCAGCGGATCATTGCATTATTGGGTAAGTCGTATCAAAACCAGCTGGCCCCCGTACAGGAAGAAACGGTGCAGTCAAAAGTGACCGGCTATGTGGGCCGTCCGGAATCGGCACGAAAGACACGAGGCGAGCAGTTTTTGTTTGCCAATAATCGCTTCATTAAAAGCAATTCACTGAACTACGCAGTAACACAAGCCTTTGAGGGGTTAATTCCGGATGGCGGCTATCCATTTTATGTTTTGTTTATCGATATCGATCCCAAGCATATTGATATAAACGTGCATCCCACCAAAACTGAAATTAAATTTGATGATGAGCGGGCGGTGTTCAGTGTGGTGAGTGCTGCGGTAAAACTCGCTTTGGGGTCGCATAACCTTACCCCAGCTATCGACTTCAAAGCCGATGTGAATATTGTGAGCAAAATGAGTAGTTCATCTTTCTCAAAAGACGATTACATGAACGAGCGTTTCAGTTCGTTATCACGCTCCAATCTTAACCATTGGGAGAAGGCATTTGAAGAAAAATCACCCACGTCACAATTATTTAATACCGAACCCACCACACAAAGAGAAATGCTTCGCTTTGAAAGTGCGGTCAACCTCAGTGCTGATCAAGTGAATAAAGAGGAGGGGACCATCTTTCAGTTGCATCAGAAATATTTGGTGCGCCCCATAAAGCATGGACTGATGCTTATCCACCAGCAGGCCGCCCATGAGCGCGTGTTGTTTGATAAGTACATGTTACATTTCAAAGGTCATCCGGGCAGCAGCCAGCAAAGCCTCTTTCCGCAGACCGTAACTTTCAGTGCTGCTGACTTTACCCTGGTAATGGAAATGGAGCAGGAAATCACCGCGTTGGGGTTCCGGTTCGAGATTTTTGGTAAAAATGCGGTGCTGGTTTCCGGTATTCCCACCGGGGCACACGGAAGCGAAAAAGAGTTGTTTGAGGGGCTGATTGAGCAGTTCAAGCAAAACCAGGCGCAGTTGCAATTGCCTGTGCGGGAGAGCCTTGCCCAAGCGCTGGCCAAGCGCACTTCGGTGTCTGCGGGTCAGAAATTGGAGAAAGAAGAGATGACCGCCATTGTAGAGGGCCTGTTTGCCTGCACGAATCCCAATTTTTCTCCGGAAGGAAAGTCAACATTTTTTGTGCTGGATACGTCTAAGATAGAGAGTTACTTTAGTTGATTTTTAAAAACAGCGTAACTTGGTCCCTTTAAATGGTAAACTACATCTAATTCATGTTTCAGCTTACTCCGGTAGTCCGCAATCTTATCATTATCAATGTTATTGTTTTTTTGCTACAGCAAATCATACCGGTAGCAGTAACACGAACTATTGAAGGGGAGCAGGTTGCCCTTAGTCTTACGCAACTTATTTCCCTATGGAGTTTTAAGTTTCCTCTCTTTCAACCCTACCAGTTTTTTACGTACATGTTTGCACATGGAGGTTTCATGCATATTCTTTTTAACATGCTGGCACTGGCTTCTTTTGGACCCATACTGGAACAAACCTGGGGTGATAAGAAATTCCTGTTCTATTACCTGGCCACGGGTATTGGCGCGGGAGTAATTTATACATTGGTGAATCTGTATTTCTCTCCCGGTGTAGGAAGCATGGTGGGCGCATCAGGAGCCATCTATGGGTTACTTATGGGATTTGGTCTGATGTATCCAAATATGGAGGTAAGTATGCTCTTTATACCCATTCCAATCAAGGCAAAGTACCTTGTATTCATTATGGGGTTTATCACCTACTTGTTAGACCGCAGCGGATCGGTCGCTCACGTGGCTCACTTCGGAGGCGCGTTTGTTGGGTTTATCATTATCAATGCATGGGGATCAGGGAACAGGAACTGGAGATAGCTGGAAATGGTTAGTAATGAAAATGTAATTTGATAAGATCGTGTTTGACGAATTTAAAAACGCATTTAACAGATACAACAACGGTCACGTACAGTTGATTATCATCAACGTGGTGGTATTTATTATTCTGGCTGTATTTTATGTGTTATCGACAGTCAGTGGCTTTAATATCATTGGGCCAATTCATGATCAGTTTTCAATTCCTCCCTTGTTTACCGATTTCATCCAGCGCCCGTGGACGATCCTTACCTATGCGTTTGCCCATAGCCTGACTGATATTTTTCACATCCTGTTCAATATGCTGGCGTTGTATTGGTTTGGGAAATTATTTATTGAATATCTGGGCAATGATAAACTGATCGCGGTATATGTATTAGGTGCCCTCGCTGGTGGTATTGTCTATTTGCTGATGTTTAATACCATTCCCTATTTTAAAAACCTTTCCGGATTTCCCGGTATGGTAGGAGCTTCCGCTGCGGTATATGCTATTCTTGTTGCTGTCGCTACCTTACTTCCGGATTATACCCTCTTCCTTATGTTTCTTGGTCCGGTTCGTATCAAGTACATCGCCTTGTTTTATATTGTCATTTCTTTCATAGGTTCGGTAGGCCCCAATGCAGGTGGTAATCTGGCTCATCTTGGTGGCGCATTGATGGGCTTCATCTATATTAAACAACTGCAAGCCGGTGTCAACTGGGGAGCATGGGTGACGGCCACATTAGAGTGGATCAAAGGTATCTTTCAGCCATCATCAAAGGTGAAAGTATCGTATCGCAAGACAGAACCATCAGCTAAGAAATCATCGTCATCTTCATCGGCTGGTAAAGCGGCCAAGGCCAGTCAGGAGGAAATTGACCACATCCTGGATAAGATCTCTGATAAAGGATACGAAAGCCTGTCGAAAGAAGAGAAAGAGAAACTCTTCAATGCAAGCAAAAAATAAATTGACAAGAGATTAGTTGAACGCAGACAATTATCTTAATGGTCTACGCTCAATGGTGAAATGGCCTATCCAGTTACTTGATCATCATCGCATTCGCTACAAACTGGTAGATCACCACTCCGAAAATGTAAACATTGATCAACGCGCCATCACCTATCCCCAAAATAGCCAGTAATCCAACCCCAGCTAAACCCGCTGCATAAGCAATCAGAATCTGACGTTTGTCTTTCCTG